>NZ_JBFAET010000279.1:0-9133 GCF_040642095.1 Streptomyces sp. NPDC020362 | reverse complement strand
CCGCCGAGGGCCGCACCGTGGTATCGGGTCCGGCCCTCGGCGGCGTGTCAGGAGGGTGGCGGCGAGGCGGTCGCCGGTGGCTCAGCCGACGGCCAGGCCGTGCGAGCGGAGGTAGCCGACCGGGTCCACGTCCGAGCCGTAGTCCGGCGTGGTCCGGATCTCGAAGTGCAGATGCGGTCCGGTCACGTTGCCGGTCGCACCGGACAGGCCGACCTGCTGACCCTCGGTCACGGTCTGGCCGGCCGAGACGGAGAGCTGGGAGAGGTGGCCGTACTGGGCGTAGTAGCCGTCGTTCAGCCTGATGACGACCTGGTTGCCGTACGCGCCGCCCCACCCGGCGGAGACGACGGTGCCGGCGGCGACGGCCTTGACCGGGGTGCCGGTCGGGACGACGAAGTCGACGCCGGTGTGATAGCCGCTGGACCACATGCTGCCGGCCACGTGGTAGCCGGTGCCGACGGTGGCACCGGCTACCGGGAGGGTGTAGCCGGTGTCGGGGGTGGTGGCCGCCTCGGAGGCCTGGCCGGTCTGGGGCGTCTGCGCGGAGGCGCCGGAACCGGAGGTCTGCGAGCCAACGCCCGGGGTCTGCGAGCCCGCGCCTGAGGTCTGCGAGCCGGCGCCCGGGGCCTGTGAGGGCTGCGCGGGCCGGGAGGGCCGGGAGGGCTCGGTGTGCGCCGGGACGGCCTTCGCGCCGAGGGACAGCTTCAGGCCCGGATGGATCAGCGAGGGGTTCTCGCCGACGGCCTGCCGGTTGTCCGCGTAGAGACGGTGCCAGCCACCACTGACATGCTGCCGCTCGGCGATCTTCGCCAGCCAGTCGCCGGCCTTCACCGTGTAGCTGCGCACGCCCGGATTCCGCTGCGCGGCAGCCTTTTCAGCGGCCGCCTTTGCCACGTGCGGAAGGGACTGCACGGCCTTTCCGGAAACGGACTGGGCGGTGGCGGCGTGCGCTCCGGCGGCTCCCATGAGCGGCAGAGCCAGCGCGGCGCCGCCGGTTCCGGCGACGGCGATCGAGCGGGTGAAACGCCGGGGCTTCGGGCGTCGGTGCTTACCCTTCGCGGGCATGGCGCATTCCTCTCCGGCGCCTGCGAGGTGAGCTGTCGGGTTCGGACTGGAGCTGTCCGGCCGCGCGGTGCGCGGCTGCACCCCAAGCCTGTCGCGGAGACCGGGACAGGCTGTCGTGCCTGGTGGGTCCCCCGCTCCTGCCGCGCACGGGTCATGGGTGTGGGGACTCCGGGCGGCGGCAGGATTCGGCGTTCCGTCCGGATTGGTGGCGAACGTAAGCGAGCAAGACGCAGCCGGACAAGCAGCAGTTTCCCGGCGTCTACGCCCTAGGTGATCGAATTCGGGAATTCACGGTCACCCTGCGTGAATTCCCTCTTCGAGTTGCCCGCCAAATCCCCCCATCCACACGCGAATTACGTGGACATGACGCACGACAGACGGTCACGAATATGACGCTCCTCACGCGTCGACGACCACGCCCATTCATTACAGAGCGAGTTGAACTTAAGGCTCTAATTCGGGCATACAGATCAGATGCGGCGGAGTCGGAAAATCGTCGCATCCAGGTCGCCCGTCAGCCCGGTGCGCAGACCGTGGTGCAGCAGCACGGCACCGCGGTGAACTTCGCCCGTTCCACGGCATTCGTACGATGCGGTCGGGTCGAGGCCGCGCAGGCGCACCGCCGGTACCGGCTCGCCGTAGTGCTGCGCCTGGAGGCAGGCGAGGACCACGGTCTCGCCCCCGAGGACGTACTGGACGGCACTCAGGCCACCGGCCGGGGGCCGCAGCCGGTAGAGGTCGCCGCGCTGGACGACCGGGCGGATCTCCTTGTAGAGGCTCACCCATTCGCCGGCCTCGGCCAGCTCCTCCGCGGTCCACTCGGTGAGGTCGCCGCCGACGCCGAGCACTCCGGCCATCGAGCTGACGAAACGGAACCGCAGCGGGCTGACCCGCCCGTTGAGCTGTGTGTTCGGGCTGTCGGTGACCCAGGCGGCCATGACCCGCGCGGGGTGGATCTGACTGAAGCCGTGCTGGATGGCGAGCCGGTCGAGCGGGTCGGTGTTGTCGGAGGTCCACACCTGGTCGGTGCGACTGAGCACCCCGAGGTCGATCCGGCCGCCGCCGCCCGAGCAGGACTCGAAGGCGACGCGGGGGTGAGCGGCACGCAGCCGGTCCAGCAGGGCGTACAGGGCGCGGACGTGATCGACCCACAGGCGCTGCGGGTACGGCTCCCCCGGCCAGCCGGCGTCGGTGAAGCAGCGATTGAAGTCCCACTTCACATAGTCGATCGGGGCGCTGGACAGGAGGGTGTCCAGCTGTTCCCAGAGGTACTCCTGGACGTCCTCGCGGGCGAGGTTGAGGACGAGCTGATTGCGGAGCTCCGTCCGCTTTCGCCCTGTTTGGTACTGGACCCATTCGGGATGGGCACGGTAGAGATCGCTGTCGGGATTGACCATCTCGGGCTCGACCCAGATGCCGAACTGCATGCCGAGGCCGTGCACCTGGTCCGCGAGGGGCTTGAGGCCGTGCGGGAAGCGGTCGGGGTTGGGCGTCCAGTCGCCGAGTCCGGCCCGGTCGCCGGTGCGGGCGCCGAACCAGCCGTCGTCGACGACGAACAGCTCGACGCCGATTCCGGCGGCCAGCCGGGCGAGGGCGGCCTGCTGCTCCTCGGAGATGTCGAAGGTGGTCGCCTCCCACGAGTTGAACAGCACCGGCCGGTCCTGCTCCGCATCCGGGACGACGTGCGCCCGCTGGTAGGCGTGCCAGGCGCGGCTGGCCCCGCCGAAGCCGCCGTCGCTCCACAGGCCCGCGAAGACGGGGGTGGCGTACGACTCCCCCGGCTCGAGGAGCAGCAGACCCGAGTCGTCGTAGCCGGCGCCGCCGGTGATCTGGACGCGCGCGTCCGGGAGTTGGGCGACGGCAATGCGCCAGGAGCCGGACCAGCCGAGCGCACAGCCGTAGACCTCGCCGCGCTCCTCGGTCGCGTCGGTGTCGAGCGCGACCCAGGGCAGGTGCTGATGTCCGGTGTGGCCGCGGCGGCTGCCGATGATCTTCTCGCCGTGGGTGAGGGGGGCGGTCGCGAGCAGGGACTCGGCGGCCCAGCGGCCGTGCAGCTGGGACAGACGCCAGCCCTCGCGGTCGGGCAGGGTCCAGGTGGCGGCGTCGGCGCGCAGCAGCTCCACGCGCACGTGAGCGCCGTTCTCCACGGTCACCCAGCGCTCCACCACGTCCCCGCGCATCCGGTAGTGCAGCGTGACGGCGATCCCGTCGTCGTCGAAGCGCAGCCGCAGCTCTTCGCCGTCGGCGCCCGATTCGGTGTCGTGGGCCACGAAGCGCCACTCGGTGCCGCGCCGCTCGCCGGTGCGCACGGACAGGGCCGGGCGGACGAAGCGGGGGCCGCCCTCGACGGGGTACTCCTCGCGGCCGTCGAGCGGGGACTCGAAGGGCCAGTAGGCGGGCAGCGGGCTCACCGCCAGGGCTTCGGCGTCGGCGAGCGTGATCCGTGGTCCCCAGTGGAGGTGCAGCAGTTCGTCCGCATCGGTGAGATGCAGCGCATAGCTGCTGGTGGGCCCGGACAGGAGCCACGTGCGACCGTTTTCGGCGATGTCCGCCATCGAGACCTCACAGGTGCCAACAGATCCGCTCAAGTACGAACATCATCAGGCCCTGCAGCCCCTGGTGGCAACGCCTGCGGCCAACTCATTGCCCGAGGAAATCGATGTCGTATCGTCGACCGAGCGCCCGTCGACGAGCCGTGCCGGCGGGGCCGACTGGGAGGAGCCCCCGTGACGCAGCAGGTCCCCTCGACCGAGCCCGAGCTGGCCGGAGTGCGCAATTTCCGTGACGTGGGCGGGATGCCGGCCGAGGACGGACGGCGGGTGCGCCACGGAGTGCTGTTCCGCAGCGGCCACCTCGCGCACGCGACCGAGGAGGACGCGGCCTTCCTCGCCTCGCTGGGCCTGCACACGGTCTTCGACTTCCGCAACGCGGCCGACCAGAAGCTGGAGGGCCCCGACGTCGAGCTGCCCGGCGTGCGGAACCTGAACCTGCCGCTGAGCGACCCGGCGGACGGCGCCGAGTTCTGGAAGATGGTCCGCGACGGCAACCTCGACCAGCTGCGCGGCATCCTCGCGGACGGCAGGGCGGCGGCCCGGATGGTCACCTCCTACCGGACGATCGTCAAGGAGCGCACGGCCGAGCACTCCCGGGTGCTGCACGCGCTCGCCGAGGACAGCGTGCCCGCACTGATGCACTGCGCGGCGGGCAAGGACCGCGCGGGCATCTCGATAGCCGTGACCCTCCTGGCCGTGGGTGTGGAGCGCGAGGCGATCGTCGCCGACTACCTGGAGTCCAACGCCAAGCACCGGCGCTACAAGGTCCGCCGCAACGGCAACCCCGACACCGCGTACACACCCGAGGTGATGGAGCTGCTCAGCCCGCTCTTCGACGCGCGCGCCGAGTATCTGCAGGCGGCGTTCGACAGCATCGAGGAGACCTGGGACGGCATGGACGCCTACTTCGAGCAGGGCCTGGGGCTCGCCCCCGAGACCCGGGAGCGGCTGCGCGAGCGCCTGCTCGACTGACACCGCCCGGCGCCCGGGGACGGGTGCCTGGCACTCAGCCCTTGGCTCCGACCGCGAACAGCAGGTAGAGGAACGCGGCCAGGACGTGGCCGAGGGCGATGTAGATGATGAGACGGATCCACAGGGAGCGGGGGAACTTCTCTTCGAAGTTGCTCATGGCATCTCTCCGGTCGAGGGGCCCAGGCACAGCGTGGCCGTGGGGCTCTGCAGCAGGGTGTGGACGAACAGCAGCTCCACGCCGTCGTGGTCCTCGGCGGCGAGGCGGTGCGGGGTGAGCGAGTCGAAGTGCGCGCTGTCGCCGGGCCCGAGCAGGTGCGCGGTGTCGCCCAGGCGCAGCCTGAGCCGGCCCTTGAGGACGTGGAGCCACTCCTCGCCGGGGTGGACGCGCACCATGTCGCCCTGGGTGCCGTAGGGGACGCGGACGCGCAGCGCCTGCATGGCACGACCGCGGCCGCCGGCCTGGATGTACGTCCAGCCGCCGGCACGGGTCGGTTCCATGTCGGCGCCGCGCACGATGGCGTCCCGCTCGGCGACCGTTTCGCCGAGCAGTTCCGAGACGGTCGTACCGTAGATACGGGCGAGCGCAAGCAGCATCGGCAGTGAGGGCTGGCGCTGTCCGGTCTCCAGCCGGGACAGGTGGGCCGGCGAGAGCCCGGCGGAGCGGGCCGCGGCCTCCAGGGTGAGACCGGAGCGTCGGCGCAGGGCGCGCAGCTGCGGCGCCACGGCGGGCAGGTCGTCGCCCTGGCCCGCCGGTGACGCGGCTTCTGAGGCGTTCATGCCTCCATTCAGCCGGAGTGTTGCCTCAGCGGCAAATCTTTTGCCTCAGAGGCAATACGGCGGATCTAGCGGTTCACCACCGCCTGCTTGATCAGGGTCTTGCCGAAGTCCCACACCAGGCCGCCGCCGCTGTGGGCGTCGTCCATCACGTCCGTGAAGGCGTCGACGAACCGGTCCACGTCGGCCTCGCCGACGACCAGCGGCGGGATCAGCTTGATCACCTCCAGGTGGTCGCCGGAGACCTGGGTGAGGATCCGGTGCCGTTGCAGCAGCGGGACGACCACCATCTGGGCGAACAGGCCCTTGCGCGCGGCCTGCAGCATGGCCCAGCGGCCGCGCAGCTTCAGGGACGCGGGCCTCCCGAACTCGATGCCGATCATCAGGCCCCGGCCGCGGACGTCGGCGAGCAGCTCGTACCTGCCGATCAGCTCGGTGAGCCGGGACTTCAGCAGCTCACCGGTCGCGCGGACCCCGGCGACGATCTGCTCGTTCTCCATGACCGAGAGCACGGCGAGGCCGGCCGCCATGGCCTGGGCATTGGCCCCGAAGCTCGCCGAGTGGACGAGGACCCGGTCCATGGACGAGTAGACCTTCTTGAAGATCCAGTCCTTGCCCAGGGTGGCACCGACCGGGACGTAACCGCCGGACAGCGCCTTGGCCACGCACACCAGGTCGGGTTCGACGCCGTCCTCGTGCTGGTAGGCGTAGAAGTCACCGGTGCGGCCGAGGCCGGTCTGCACCTCGTCGGCGATGAGCAGCGCCTTGTGCCGGTGCAGCAGTTCCTGCGCGGAGCGCAGATAGCCGGGCGGTGCCTCGTGCACGCCCTTGCCCTGGATCGGCTCGACGATCAGCGCGGCGACGTCGCCCTTCTTCAGCTCCCGGGCGAGGGCGTCGAGGTCACCGAGGGGCACGGCGGTGTCGGGCAGCAGCGGGGCGAAGCCGTCGCGGAAGCCGTCCTCGCCGTTGACCGACAGGGAACCGGTGGTCAGGCCGTGGAAGGCGTGGTCGCAGTAGAGGACGCGCGGCCTGCCGGTGGCGTACCGGGCGAACTTCAGGGCGGTCTCGACGGCTTCCGTGCCGCTGTTGCCGAAGAACACCCGGTCCAGGTGCGGGCTGTGGGCGAGCAGCCGCTCGGCGAGCAGGCCGGGCAGCGGCTGGCAGTCGAAGCGGGTGAGGTCGGCGAGGTTCAGGTCCAGGACGTCGTGCAGCGCCTTTCGGACGACCGGGTGGTGACGGCCGAGGCCCATCACCCCGAACCCGGCGAGCATGTCCAGGTAGTCGTTGCCGTCCGCGTCGTAGAAGTGGGCGCCCTCGGCGCGCTCGTAGACCTTGTCGAAGCCGATGGTGTGCAGCATGCGCGGGAGCTGCGGGTTCAGGTACTTCGCGTGCAGCTCGTAGCGCTCGGCTCCGCGCCCGGCGAGGAGGGCGCCGAGGTCGAACTCCGTGGTCATTCAGCTCTCTCCTTGACTGTGCCCCCCGAGTCCTTGACGGCGGAACCGGCGTCCAGGACGGCCAGGCCCGCTTCCGTGGCGGCGGAGCCAGCATCCTTGACGGCCAGGCTCGCGCTGATGCGTCCCGCGACCTCGACGGGGGTGAGCCCGATGTCGGCCAGCACCTCTCCGCGCTTGGCGTGCGCGAGGAACTGCTCCGGAATCCCGAACCGCCGCACCGGCACGTCCACGTCCGCGTCACCGAGTGCGAGCGCCACGGCCGAACCGACTCCGGCGGCCCGGCTGTTGTCCTCCACGACGGCCACCAGACGGTGTTCGGCGGCCAGACCGGGCAGGGCGGGGTCGACGGGCTTGACCCAGCGCGGGTCCACGACCGTGCAGGTGACGCCCCGGGCCTCCAGCAGCCCGGCGGCCTGCAGGCACACCGGTGCCATCACGCCGACGGCCACGAGCAGCACCTCGGGGTTCTCGGTGCGGTGCAGGACGTCCATGCCGCCCACGTGGCCGATCGCCGGGATCCCGGGGCCGACCGACTCCTTCGGGAAGCGGACCAGGGTGGGCGCGTCGTCCACGGCGACGGCCTCCCGCAGCTGGGCGCGCAGCTGGGCGGCGTCGCGCGGGGCGGCGATCCTCAGTCCCGGCACGACCTGGAGGACGGACATGTCCCACATGCCGTTGTGGGAGGCCCCGTCCACACCGGTGACGCCGGCCCGGTCCAGTACGAAGGTCACCCCGCAGCGGTGCAGGGCGACGTCCATCAGCAGCTGGTCGAAGGCGCGGTTGAGGAAGGTGGCGTAGACGGCGACGACCGGGTGCAGGCCGCCGGTGGCGAGACCGGCCGCGGAGACGGCGGCGTGCTGCTCGGCGATGCCGACGTCCCACACCCGGTCGGGGAAGCGCTCGGCGAATCTGCCGAGTCCCACCGGGTGCAGCATGGCCGCCGTGATCGCCACGACGTCCTCGCGCTCCTCACCGATCCTGACGATCTCGTCGCCGAACACCGAGGTCCAGGACGGCCCGCCCGAGGGCGCGAGCGGCTCGCAGGTCAGCGGGTCCATCACGCCGATGGTGTGGAAGTGGTCCTCCTCGTGGGCGAGGGCCGGCTCGTAGCCGCGGCCCTTCTCGGTGAGGCAGTGGACCAGGACCGGCCCGTGGAAGCGCTTCGCCCGGCGCAGCGCCGACTCGACGGCCTTGATGTCGTGGCCGTCGATGGGGCCGACATACTTCAGCCCCAGGTCCTCGAACATGCCCTGCGGGGCGAAGGCGTCCTTGAAGCCCTTCTTCGCGCCGTGCAGGGACTCGTAGACGGTGGGGCCGACGATCGGGGTCCGCAGCAGGACGTCCTTGCCCCAGGCGAGGACCTTCTCGTACCCGTCGGTGGTGCGCAGGGTGGCGAGGTGGTTGGCGAGGCCGCCGATGGTCGGCGCGTACGACCTCTCGTTGTCGTTGACGACGATGATCAGCGGCCGGTCCTTGGCGGCCGCGATGTTGTTCAGCGCCTCCCAGGCCATGCCGCCGGTGAGCGCGCCGTCGCCGATGACCGCGACGACATGGCCCTTCTCCCCCTGCACCTGGTGGGCCTTGGCGAGGCCGTCGGCCCAGCCGAGCGCCGTGGAGGCGTGGCTGTTCTCGACGACGTCGTGCTCGGACTCCTCGCGCGAGGGGTAGCCGGACAGGCCGCCCTTGCCGCGCAGCTTGGAGAAGTCCTGGCGCCCGGTCAGCAGCTTGTGGACATAGCTCTGGTGGCCGGTGTCCCACAGGATGCGGTCGACCGGTGACTCGAAGACCCGGTGGAGCGCGATGGAGAGTTCCACCACCCCCAGATTGGGCCCGAGGTGCCCGCCGGTTCTCGTCACCGCGTGCACCAGGAACTCGCGGATCTCTGCGGACAGTTCGCCGAGTTCCGCCTCGGACAGCGCCTTCAGGTCGCGTGGTCCCCGGATGCTCTCCAGAATCGTCACGCTGGGCCCCCTCTCGGTCCGTGCCGTGCCTTGCCCCTCTTCACTTCGTCTGCTGGGCCAGCTTCATGGCCTCCTCGATGAGGGTCTGAACGATCTTCGATTCGGGCACGGTCCTGACGACCTGGCCCCTGACGAAGATCTGACCCTTTCCGTTGCCCGAGGCAACCCCGAGGTCGGCCTCGCGGGCCTCACCGGGACCGTTGACCACACAGCCCATCACCGCGACCCTGAGCGGTACGTCCATGCCGTCCAGTCCTGCCGTGACCTCTTCGGCGAGCTTGTAGACGTCGACCTGGGCGCGGCCGCAGGACGGGCAGGAGACGATCTCCAGGCCGCGCTGGCGCAGGTTCAGCGA
>NZ_JBFAET010000278.1:2849-9168 GCF_040642095.1 Streptomyces sp. NPDC020362 | reverse complement strand
GAACCCGGTCCCCGGCCGGTTCAAGGACTACATCGCGATGCCCAAGTTCAACATGTACCAGTCGCTGCACACGACGGTCAACGGCCCCAACGGCACTCACGGGCCGTGGCGGCGAGATACCCGTCCCGGACGCGTGCGAGGGAACGTCCCGAGAGACCGCGCTCGAACCAGCGATCGCTCGCCCTGCACGGCCGGCCGGGCCTTTCGGCGGACACAGAGAGCTCCGGTGCGGTGCCGTCCTGGACGGTTCCACCACACCGGAGGTCTGCGCCACGGCCGGGCCCGGCCGGCGTCTGCAGTGCTGGTGATCGGTGCACCTAGCGGCCTGCGACGTCCATCCCGCCGTCGATCGTGACGACCTGGCCCGTGACCAGTGGGCTCGAGGACTCGGCAAGCCGTGTGATCCAGGGCGCGATGTCCTCGGGGTCCGATACGCGGCCCAGCGGGATGCCCTGCACGACGCCCGCGAACAGCCCCTCGACCTGCTCGTCGCTGAGCCCGTTGGCCGCGTAGGCCTCGGTGCGCACGAAACCGGGGGCGACGGCGTTGACCCTGATGCCCCGAGGCGCGAGCTCGGCGGCCCAGCTCCTGGTGAAACTGTGCACGGCCGCCTTGCTCGCCGAGTAGACCGAGCTGTCGGGCCCCGGGTTGTGCCCGCCGCGACTGGACACCAGGACGATGCTGCCGCCGGGCGAACGCAGCAGCGGCAGCAGATGGCCGGTCAGGAGCAGGGGACCCAGGACATTGGTTTCCAGGACGTCCCTGGCAACGCCGGTGTCGAGCGCCGCCAGCGGGCTGAAGCGGAAGATGCCCGCGTTGTGCACGAGGACGTCCAGCGACCCGGTGCGCTCACGGACCGCTTCGGCGACGGCTTCCGCCCCCGACTCCGTGGTCACATCGGCGGTGACCGGAACGATCACCGGACTCAGGGCGGCGACTTCGGCCAGTCGCTCCTTGCGGCGGCCGGTGACGATCACTGCGGCGGCGCCCAGCGACGCGAACGCCACAGCGGTGGCACGGCCGATGCCGGTGCCGCCTCCCGTGACGACGACGGTCTGCTGGGCGAAGGGCTTGTCCGGCATGGCGATTGCCTCTCTGGTCCGGTCGGGGGAGGCCAGTACAGCCTGCGTGTCTCGGGCCGTGGTCGAGCCCGCGAAGAGGAGCGGGGTCCGGCGGAGGCCGATCGGGCTGCTGCCTCCTCGGCTCGCGCGGCCTTCGGCGCCGGCGTCGGCGGGCCGCCGGACCCGCACCCGGCGCGCGACGAGTGGTGCTAGGGCTGCGCGGCGAGTGCCGGCACCCGGGTGGGCACCGGTGGATTCCACCAGTTCGGGTTCTCCCGGTACCAGGTGACCACCTCGGTGATGCCACGTTCGAAGGGGACGGCAGGCGTGTAGCCCAGCTCACGGCAGATCTTGGTGTCGTCCAGCGCATAGCGCAGGTCGTGGCCCTTGCGGTCGGGAACCGAGCGCACGAGTCCCGGGTCGGCGTCGCACAGCTTCACCAGGAGGTCGGTCAGCTGCCGGTTGGTGCGCTCGTTGCCCCGGCCGATGTTGTAGATCTCGCCGGCCCCTCCCCGGGTCAGCACACTGTGGAGGGCACGGCAGTGGTCGTCGACGTGCAGCCATTCCCTGACGTTCCTGCCGTCGCCGTAGAGCGGCACCGGCATGCCGCGCAGCAGATTGGTGACGAACCGCGGGATCAGTTTCTCGGGGTGCTGGTGGGGACCGTAGTTGTTGGAGCAGCGGGTGATGGACACATGGAGGCCGTGGCTGCGCCAGTACGACCTTGCGATGAGATCGGCGGACGCCTTGGACGCGGCGTAGGGCGAGTTGGGCAGCAGCGGATGCTCCTCGGTCCACGAGCCCTCGGCGATCGAGCCGTACACCTCGTCGGTGGACACGTGCACCACCCGCTGCACCCCGGCGGCCACACAGGCGTCAAGAACGGTCTGTGTACCGCACACGTTCGTGCGGACGAACGGGGACGCGTCGGCCAGGGACCGGTCGACATGGGACTCCGCGGCGAAATGGACCACCGCGTCGTGTCCCGGAAGCAGGTCGAAGAGCAGCGCCCGGTCGCAAACGTCTCCCTGGACGAACGTCAGCCGTGGGGCGTCGGCCGGGAGGTTCGCCCGGTTGCCCGCGTAGGTGAGCTTGTCGAACACGGTGACGTCGGTGTCCGCGCTGTCCGGATAGCCCCCGTTGAGCAGCGTTCGGACGTAGTGGGACCCGATGAAACCGGCGCCCCCGGTGACGAAGACCCTCATGCGGAGCCCTCCGCCCAGGCCGGTGAATGCGCCATCGGTAACTCCTTCCTCGCAGTGCGGACCGCGATCGGCGGGGTCAGCGTGGAATCAGTGCCACCGCGGCGCCGAGACCGAGGTTCTGGTGGATCTCCAGTGTCGCGGTGGAGCGGTTGAGGGTGATGTAGTGCAGGCCGGGAGCCCCTTCGGCGAGCAGCCGCTCGGCCATGGCGGTGGCGTGCTCCACTCCGATGCGATGCCCCTCGGCCGGGTCGTCGGCCGCACGCTCCAGCCGGTGGGCCAGGTCCTCCGGGAAGGCGGCGCCGCTGAGTTCGGCGAAGCGGCGGATCTGGCGTACATCGGTGGCGGGCATGATCTCGGGGATGAGAGGCGTCCGGCAGCCGGCGGCGGTGACCCGGTCGCGCAGCCGCAGATAGTCCTCCACGTGGAAGAACATCTGGGTGATCGCATAGTCGGCTCCGGCCCGGCACTTGGCGACGAAGTGCCGTATGTCACCGTCCCAGTCCGGCGAGCGTGGATGGCGTTCGGGGAAGGCCGCGACGCCGACGCTGAAGTCACCCGTCTCGCGTATCAGGGTGACGAGTTCATGGGCGTACGTGAGGCCCTGGGGGTGCGCGGTCCAGGGGCCGCCGGGATCGCCGGGAGGGTCGCCGCGCAGAGCGAGGAGGTCGCGTACCCCCGCGTTCGCGTACTGGCCGATGATGTGCCGCAGTTCGGCGACCGAGTGTCCGACGGCAGTGAGGTGGGCGACGGGCCGCAGGGTGGTGTGCGTTGCGATCCGCTGGGTCATGTCGACGGTGCGGCCGCGGGAGGAGCCGCCGGCGCCGTAGGTCACCGACACGAAGGTGGGTGACAGCGCTTCGATCCGGCGGATCGCGTCCCACAGCGTACGGGTGCCCGCCTCGCTCTTCGGGGGGAAGAACTCGAAGGAGAAGGAACGCTTCCCACTGGCGAGGACGTCACGCAGGGTGGTCATGAACGTCCTCCCGCGTTGAAGTACGTAGCTTCGGGGTGGTGCATGACGATGGCGTCGGTGGACTGCTCGGGGTGGAGCTGGAACTCCTCGGAGAGACGGACGCCGATCCGCTCGGGTCCGAGCAGGTCGGCGATCTTCGCCCGGTCCTCGAGGTCGGGGCAGGCGGGGTAGCCGAGGGAGTACCGGCAGCCCTGGTACTCCGTGCGGAGCACCGCCTCCAGCGAGCCCGGGTCCTCGTCGGCTATGCCGAGTTCGGCGCGGACGCGGGCGTGCCAGTACTCGGCGAGCGCTTCGGCCAACTGCACGGACAGACCGTGCAGTTCGAGGTAGTCGCGGTAGGAGTTGGACTCGAAGAGCCTGGCGGTCTCCTCGCCGATCCGGTTGCCGACGGTGACCACCTGGAGGCCGACGACATCGGTCTCGCCGGACTCCTGCGGGCGGAAGTAGTCGGCCAGGCACAGCCGGCGGCCGCGGCGCTGGCGCGGGAAGGTGAAGCGGGTGCGCTCGGATCCGTCCTCGTCGAGCAGGATCAGGTCGTCGCCCTTGGACACGCACGGGAAGTAGCCGTAGACGACGGCCGCCTCCAGCATCTTCCTGGTGTGCAGTTCCTCCAGCCAGCCGCGCAGCCGTGGCCGGCCCTCGGTCTCGACCAGCTCCTCGTACGTCGGTCCGCCCGTGCGTGCCTGCTTGAGGCCCCACTGGCCCTTGAACAGCGCGCCCTCGTCCAGCCAGGACGCGTACTCCTTGAGCTGGATGCCCTTGACGACGCGGGTGCCCCAGAACGGCGGAGCGGGCACCGGGTTGTCGGTGGCGACGTCCGAACGGGACGGCCCTTCGGGCTCCGTGACCTCCAGGAGGGGGATGTCACGCCTGGGCACCCGGCGCTGCCTGAGCTCGGGCAGCGTCGCGCCGGGCACCCCGCGCTTG
The DNA here is from genome assembly GCF_040642095.1 of Streptomyces sp. NPDC020362. Classification (NCBI taxonomy): domain Bacteria; kingdom Bacillati; phylum Actinomycetota; class Actinomycetes; order Kitasatosporales; family Streptomycetaceae; genus Streptomyces; species Streptomyces sp. NPDC020362. Next base: position 5,002 of record NZ_JBFAET010000278.1, on the reverse strand, counting down.
ACCGAGACGAGGGCGTCCATCAGGCGCAGGCCTTCGAAGGCGTCGCGGGCGTAGCGGACTTCGCCCTCGTAGATCTCGTGGAGGTCCTGTTCGACGTAGGCGCGGGTGAGGGCGGCGCCGCCGAGGATGACGGGGAAGCGGGCGGAAAGACCGCGCTGGTTGAGCTCCTGGAGGTTCTCCTTCATGATCACTGTGGACTTGACCAGGAGACCTGACATGCCGATGACGTCGGCCCGGTGTTCCTCGGCGGCTTCCAGGATCGCGGAGACCGGCTGCTTGATGCCCAGGTTGACGACGTTGTAGCCGTTGTTGGACAGGATGATGTCGACGAGGTTCTTGCCGATGTCGTGGACGTCGCCGCGCACCGTGGCCAGCACGATGGTGCCCTTGCCCTCGGCCTCCGACTTCTCCATGTGCGGTTCGAGGTGGGCCACCGCCGTCTTCATGACCTCGGCGGACTGCAGCACGAACGGCAGCTGCATCTGCCCGGAGCCGAAGAGCTCACCGACGGTCTTCATACCGTCCAGCAGGGTCTCGTTGACGATGTCCAGGGCGGGCCGGTCCTGGAGGGCCTCGTCCAGGTCGGCCTCCAGACCGTTGCGCTCCCCGTCGATGATGCGGCGCTTGAGACGCTCCTCGAGCGGGAGAGCGGCCAGCTCCTCGGCCTTGCCGGCCTTCAGGGACTTCGCCGTGGCCCCCTCGAACAGGGCCATCAGCTTCTGCAGCGGGTCATAGCCCTCGGCACGCCGGTCGTAGACCAGGTCCAGGGCCGTGGTGACCTGCTCCTCGTCGAACCGGGCGATCGGCAGGATCTTGGAGGCGTGCACGATCGCCGAGTCCAGGCCCGCCTTGACACACTCGTGCAGGAAGACCGAGTTCAGCAGGATCCGGGCGGCCGGGTTGAGACCGAAGGAGATGTTGGACAGGCCCAGCGTGGTCTGCACGGCCGGATGCCGCTTCTTCAGCTCACGGATCGCCTCGATGGTGGCGATCCCGTCCCTGCGGGACTCCTCCTGACCGGTGCAGATCGTGAAGGTCAAAGTGTCGATGAGGATGTCGTCCTCACGGATGCCCCAGTTCCCCGTCAGATCGCCGATCAGCCGTTCGGCGATCTCGACCTTCTTCCCGGGGGTGCGGGCCTGGCCCTCCTCGTCGATGGTCAGCGCGATCAGCGCGGCACCGTGCTCCCGCGCCAGCTCGGTGACCTGCGCGAAACGCGAGCCCGGGCCGTCACCGTCCTCGTAGTTCACGGAGTTGATCACCGCACGGCCGCCGAGCTTTTCCAGACCCGCCCGGATGACGCCGACCTCGGTGGAGTCCAGGACGACCGGCAGCGTGGACGCGGTCGCGAAACGGCCGGCCAGCTCCTCCATGTCGGCGACGCCGTCGCGGCCGACGTAGTCCACACACAGGTCGAGCATGTGCGCGCCCTCGCGGATCTGCTCCCGGGCCATCTCCACACAGTCGTCCCAGCGGGCGGCCAGCATGGCCTCACGGAACTTCTTCGAACCATTGGCGTTGGTGCGCTCACCGATGGCCAGGTAGGAGGTGTCCTGCCGGAACGGCACCGTCTGGTAGAGGGAGGCGGCACCCGGCTCGGGCCGCGGGTCACGCCCGGGCGGGGTCAGGCCCCGCACACGCTCCACGACCTGCCGCAGGTGCTCGGGGGTGGTACCGCAGCAGCCGCCCACCAGCGACAGGCCGTACTCGCGGACGAAGGTCTCCTGCGCGTCGGCCAGCTCCGGCGCGGTGAGCGGGTAGTGGGCACCGTCCTTGCCCAGCACCGGCAGGCCCGCGTTCGGCATGCACGACAGCGGGATCCGGGCATTGCGGGCCAGGTAGCGCAGATGCTCACTCATCTCGGCCGGACCGGTCGCACAGTTCAGCCCGATCATGTCGATACCGAGCGGCTCCAGCGCGGTCAGCGCCGCACCGATCTCCGAACCCAGCAGCATGGTGCCCGTCGTCTCCACGGTCACCGACACGATGACCGGCAGGTCCAGGCCGAGGGCGGCCAGAGCGCGGCGCGCCCCGAGGACGGCCGCCTTGGTCTGCAGCAGATCCTGGGTGGTCTCCACCAGCAGCGCGTCCGCACCGCCGGTGACCAGACCCTCGGCGTTGCGCTGGTAGGCATCGCGCAGGGTGGTGTAAAG
>NZ_JBFAET010000278.1:0-2753 GCF_040642095.1 Streptomyces sp. NPDC020362 | reverse complement strand
AAGAGCGTGACCCAAAGTGGGCAGCTTGGTACCCGGACCGATCGAGCCGAGCACCCAGCGGGGCCGGCCGTCCCCGGCGGTGAACTCGTCGGCGACCTCCCGGGCCACACGCGCACCCGCCTCCGACAGCTCGTGGACACGCTCGGGGATGTCGTACTCGCCGAGCGCGGAATGGTTCGCACCGAACGTGTTGGTCTCCACACAGTCCACACCCACGGCGAAGTACGCCTCATGGACGGAACGGACGATGTCGGGACGGGTGACATTGAGAATCTCGTTACAGCCCTCGAGATGCTCGAAATCCTCGAGCGTCGGGTCCTGCGCCTGGAGCATCGTGCCCATCGCCCCGTCGGCCACCACCACCCTGGAGGCGAGCGCTTCTCGGAGCGCGTCGGTACGGGCGCTCATGACCGCGCTCCGGGGTCACCCAGCCAGTCGCCGAAGGGCCGCGCCGCGGCGGGCCCGTAGACGGTGGTGATGTCCGCGAGCAACCGGTCGGGCCGGACCTCGTACTCCTGCGGTCCCGTGGTGCGCAGCGCCGTTGTGGCCAGCGCGCAGCCCAGGCGGGCGGATGCCGCAGGTGACAGACCCCGGCCGGTTGCCGCGAGGAAACCGGCGCGGAAGGCGTCCCCGGCACCGGTCGGATCTGCCGCGTCCGTGACCGGGACGGCCGGGACGGTGAGGGTTTCGGCTCCTTCGCGGTCGATGCGCACCCCGTCCGCCCCGAGCGTGGTGACCCAGGTGCCGACCTGCCGCAGGACGTCCTCGCGTCGGCGGCCCGTGCGTTCGAGGAGCAGGGACGCCTCGTATTCGTTGGTGAACAGCCAGCGCGCACCGTCCACGAGACGCGCCGTCTGCTCCCCGTCGAGGCTGGCCAGCTGCTGCGAGGGGTCGGCGGCGAACGGGATGCCGGCGGCCCTGCACTCGGCCGTGTGCCGGAGCATCGCCTCGGGGTCGTTGGGCGCGACGAAGACCAGGTCGAGGCGGCCGGCGTGGTCGACGACCCGCTGGACGGCGATGTCCCGGGCCTCGGACATGGCGCCCGGGTAGAAGGCGGCGATCTGATTCAGCTCGCGGTCGGTCAGGCACAGGAAGCGTGCCGTCTGACGGGTTGCGGAGACGTGGACGACATCGGTGTCCACCCCGTGCTCCTTGAGCCAGACCCGGTACTCGGCGAAGTCGTCGCCGACGGAGGCGACCAGTACGGGAGCAAGGCCGAAGCCGCCCAGGCCGTAGGCGATGTTGGCGGCGACCCCGCCGCGTCGGACGTCCAGACTGCCGACGAGGAAGGACAGCGAGACCTTGTCCAGCTGGTCGGGCAGGAGCTGATCGGCGAACTTCCCGGGGAAGGTCATCAGATGGTCGGTGGCGACGGACCCACTCACGGCGATGCGCATGTCAGATCCCCGCGGCCGTGCGCAGGGCGTCCACCCGGTCGGTGCGCTCCCAGGTGAAGTCCTCCAGTTCACGCCCGAAATGGCCGTACGCGGCGGTCTGGGCGTAGATCGGGCGCAGCAGGTCCAGGTCGCGGATGATGGCGGCCGGGCGCAGGTCGAAGACCTCGGCGACGGCCTTCGCTATCCGGTCGGTGGCCACGCGTGCGGTGCCGAAGGTCTCGATGAACAGTCCGACGGGCTCGGCCTTGCCGATGGCGTAGGCGACCTGGACCTCGCAGCGCTGGGCGAGCCCGGCGGCGACGACGTTCTTGGCGACCCAGCGCATCGCATAGGCCGCAGAACGGTCCACCTTGGAGGGGTCCTTGCCGGAGAAGGCGCCGCCGCCATGGCGGGCCATGCCACCGTACGTATCGATGATGATCTTGCGTCCGGTCAGACCGGCGTCGCCCATCGGGCCGCCGATCTCGAAACGGCCCGTCGGATTGACGAGCAGCCGGTAGCCGTCCGTGTCGAGCTTGATGCCGTCGTCGGCCAGCTGCCCGAGAACGTGCTCGACGACGAACTCCCGGATGTCGGGGGTGAGGAGCGAGCCGAGGTCGATGTCGGCGGCGTGCTGCGAGGAGACGACGACGGTGTCCAGCCGGACCGGGCGGCTGCCCGCGTACTCGATGGTGACCTGGGTCTTTCCGTCGGGGCGGAGATAGGGGACCGTGCCGTCCTTGCGCACCTCGGTCAGCCGGCGGGAGAGCCGGTGCGCCAACTCGATGGGCAACGGCATGAGATTGGGGGTCTCGTCGGTCGCGTAACCGAACATCAGGCCCTGGTCGCCCGCGCCCTGCTGGTCGAGTTCGTCGGCCGCCGAGTCGTCGACGCGCCTTTCGTACGCGACGTCGACGCCCTGGGCGATGTCGGGGGACTGGGCGCCGATGGAGACGGAGACGCCGCAGGAGGCGCCGTCGAAACCCTTCACCGACGAGTCGTACCCGATCTCCAGGATCTTCTCGCGCACGAGTGCGGCGATCGGCGCGTACGCGGTGGTGGTCACCTCGCCGGCGACATGGACCTGCCCGGTGGTGATCAGCGTCTCGACGGCGACCCGGGCGGCGGGGTCCTCGCGCAGGAGGGCGTCGAGAACGGTGTCACTGATCTGGTCTGCGATCTTGTCGGGGTGGCCCTCGGTCACGGACTCCGAGGTGAACAGGCGGCGGGACATGTGCACTCCAGGTGTCGGTGATGCGGCTCAGTAGCGGTAGTGGTCCGGCTTGTACGGGCCCTCGACCTCCACGCCGATGTACGCGGCCTGCTCGGGGCGCAGCTCGGTGAGCTTCACGCCGAGCGAGTCCAGGTGGAGGCGGG
>NZ_JBFAET010000277.1:0-9239 GCF_040642095.1 Streptomyces sp. NPDC020362 | reverse complement strand
CCCCTGAGGATGTTGCGGCCGAGCGCGCCCGAAGGGGCGCGGGGAACTGCGCGACCAGCCACGGAGCACCCGCACCCGGAGACGGGCAGTGCCCCCGCGCCCTACTCCGCGGTCTTCCTCGCCAGCGCGTTGTTCCCGATCGAGTTGTGCACGCTGAAGCTCACCGCGTCCGAGCGGTAGCGGTCGTCCGACCACTCCACCGGGCGCCCTTCGCGGGTCGTCGTCACACGCCGCACCCGCAGCAGAGGGCTGGTGCGCCGGACGGCGAGCAGCTCGGCGTCCTGGGCCCCCGCCGCCACCGCGTCGATGACGTGCTCGCCGTAGGCGAAGACCAACCCCGTGTCGTCGTAGAGGCGTTGGGTGACCGACGGGCAGTCGGGCTCGATCCCCTCGACCGCCGGGGCGATCCAGTCCGCGTACACCGTGCGCTCCAGCAGCACCGGCTCGCCGTCCAGGCCGCGCACCCGCAGGACCTGCAACACCCGTGTGCCGGAGGACACTTGGAGCCGTACGGCGTCCTCCTGCGTGGCCGGCCGGTAATCCTGCGCCACCACGTGCCCGGTGGCCTCGCGGCCCATCGCCCGCGCCCACTGGGCGAAGCTGCGCAGTTCCTCGAAGCTCTGGCTGCGGCGGCTGGCGAGCACCACCCGCCGGGCCCCCTGGCGGGAGCCGATCAGGCCCTCGGAGGTGAGGGTCGCCACGGCCTGGCGGACCGTGCCGCGCGAGACGCCGTAGTGCGTCGCGAGTTCCGACTCCGAGGGCAGCCTGCTGCCGACCGTGTACTCCTCGCGGTCGATCGCGCGCCGAAGCTCGTCGGCGATCTCCTCGTGTCGTGCGGTCATGCTTCCCCTCTGCTCAGGTCGCTGTGCACAGCGTGACCAGCCTAATCGAGACCTGAGCGTGATCTGTAGCGGTCTGGATTGTGCAGCCAAGTCGGGCTCAAAGTTTCGCCACGGTTTACAGACAGGACACCTTCGACGGGCGTACTGTGACGCAACTTGTTCAGACAAGTTCTTCAGACAAGTTCTCCGTATTTCTTGCTTCGCACCGCATCGAACCCCGTGCGCACCCCTGGAGAGACCGTGACCGTGTCCCTGCCGAGAAACGCCGCCCTCGGCGGCTCCCTCGCCGTCGTCGCCGCCCTCGCGCTGAGCGCCTGCGGCGCCGCCCCCGACAACGCGTCCACCAAGACCAAGGACGGCAAGAACGCCGCCACCGCCACCTCGGCCGCCGACTTCGGCGGCCTTGACGCCCTCGCCAAGGCCGCCAAGAAGGAGGGCACGCTGCACATCATCGCCGTGCCCCGCGACTGGGCGAACTACGGCGCCGCCATCGACGGCTTCCAGAAGAAGTACGGCATCAAGATCGAGGACGAGAGCCCCGACGGCACCAGCCAGGACGAGATCAACGCCGTCACCTCCCGCAAGGGCCAGGACCGCGCTCCCGACGTCCTGGACCTCGGCAGCTCCTTCGCCCTCAGCGCCGCCCAGCAGGGCCTGGTCGCGCCCTACAAGGTGGCCTCCTACACCGACATCCCCGAGGGCCAGAAGGACCCGCAGGCCCGCTGGTTCAACGACTACGGCGGCTACATCTCCATCGGCTGCGACGCCAAGCGCGTCAAGACCTGCCCGACCAGCTTCAAGGACCTCCTCAAGCCCCAGTACAAGGGCCAGGTCGCGCTCAACGGCAACCCGACCAAGTCCGGCTCGGCCTTCGGCGGTGTCTACGCGGCCGCGCTCGCGAACGGCGGCTCCTTCGACAACATCCAGCCCGGCCTCGACTTCTTCGGCAAGCTGAAGAAGAACGGCAACTACACGCCCGTCGAGTCCACCCCTGCCACCGTCGAGAAGGGCGAGACGCCCATCAGCATCGACTGGGACTACCTGAACGCCGGCTACGCCGACGAGTTCAAGTCCAAGGGCGTGGACTGGAAGGTCTCGATCCCGAGCGACGGCCAGTACGCCCAGTACTACTCCCAGGCCATCAACAAGGACGCCCCGCACCCGGCGGCCGCCCGCCTGTGGCAGGAGTACCTCTACAGCGCCGAGGGCCAGAACCTGTGGCTCAAGGGCTACGCCCGCCCGGCCCTGATGGCCGCGATGGAGAAGGCCGGCACCCTCGACAAGACGGCCGCCGCCAAGCTGCCGAAGGTCACCGGCACGCCGTCCTTCCCGACCGAGGCCCAGCAGAGCAAGGCCAAGACGGTCATCGCTCAGGGCTGGGGGAAGGCCGTCTCCGGATGACCGCCGCTCTCCCGCGTGCGGACGTGGCGCCCGTCGCTTCGGCGAAGCGGCGGCGCCGCGCCCCCGGCTGGCTCGCCGTGGTGCCGCTGCTGGTCTTCACGGCGATCGCCTTCGGCCTGCCCGCCGTCGCCATCCTGGACGGCGCCTTCACGGTCAAGGACCCGACCACGGGCGCGACGTCCTACACGACCGAGAACCTGACCACCTCGCTGCAGGGCCCGTACCTCACCGCGCTGGTCGGCAGCGTGAAGCTCTCCGCGATCTCCGCCGCCCTCGGCGCCCTGCTCGGGCTGCCGCTCGCCCAGGCCGTGGTCAGCTCCCGCTCCCGCGCGCTGCGCGAGGCCGTGCTGACCGCCTCCGGCGTGCTGGCCAACTTCGGCGGCGTCCCGCTGGCCTTCGCCTTCGTCGCCACGCTCGGCAACGCGGGTGTGCTGACCGTGCACCTCGGCCTGAAGGACAGCGGCTGGGACCTGTACAGCTTCTGGGGCCTGGTCCTCGTCTACCTGTACTTCCTGATCCCGTTGATGGTCCTCACCATCACCCCGGCCCTGGACGGCCTGCGCGTCCAGTGGCGGGAGGCCGCTCTCAACAACGGCGCCACCGGTGTGCAGTACTGGCGCCACGTGGCCCTGCCCGTCCTCGCGCCCTCCCTGCTCGGCGGTCTGGTGCTGCTGTTCGGCAGCGCCTTCGCCGCCTACGCCACCGCGGCCGCCATGGTGGGCAGCGCGGTCCCGCTGGTCACCCTGCAGATCGCCGACGCCCTGTCCGGCAACGTGCTCGTCGGCCAGGAGAACGTCGCCCTCGCCCTGAGCCTGGACATGGTGCTGGTGGCGGGCCTGGTGATGGCCGTGTACCTGCCCCTGCAACGACGGAGCGCCCGATGGCTCGACGCCTGACCCCCTGGCGCTGGGCCGTCCTCGGCCTGGCCGCCCTGTACTTCCTGGTGCCGCTCGCCGCGTCCGTGGTCTTCACCGTGGACGTGCCCGGCCAGGGCGTCACCTTCGACGCCTACACCAAGATCCTGTCCTCCGACGGCTTCACCTCCAGCCTGCTGCTCTCGCTGGAGCTGGCCGTCGCCACCATTGCGGTCGTGCTGCTGCTGATGGTGCCCGCCGTGGTCGCGCTGCGGCTCGGCGCGCCCAGGCTGCGGCCGGTGGTGGAGGTGGTCTGCTCGCTCCCGCTGGTGGTACCGCCGATCGCGTTCGTCGCCGGGATCGTGACCGTGCTGAAGTGGGGCCCGGAGCATTTGTCCCGGACCCCGCTGTTCGAGACGTTCGTGGTGATCCAGAACGAGAACTTTCCGGTGGTGCTGGTCCTCGCCTACGTCGTGATGGCCCTGCCCTTCGTCCACCGCGCCCTGGACGCGGGCCTGCGCGCCATCGACGTGCGCACCCTCGTCGAGGCCGCCCGCAGCTGCGGCGCCTCCTGGCCGCAGGCCCTCGTGAGGGCCGTGCTGCCGAACCTGCGCGGGGCGCTGCTGAACGCGACCTTCCTCACGCTGGCGCTGGTGCTCGGCGAGTTCACCGTCTCCCACCTGCTCGGCTACGAGCCCTTCGCCGTGTGGATCTACAACGTCGGCGGCTCGCAGGCCCAGATGTCCGTCGCCGTGTCCGTGCTCAGCCTGCTCGTCACCTGGGCCCTGCTGCTCGCGCTCGCCGGCGCCGGCGGACGCACCCGAACCGCTTCCTCCCGGGGATGAACCATGACCGTCACCACGCTTGAGAAGGCGACCGCCGAACAGGCCGCCACCGTCGAATTCCGGGGGCTGAGGAGGGAGTTCGGTGCCACCGTCGCCCTCGACGGGCTCGACCTGACCGTCCGCCCGGGGGAGTTCCTGGCCCTGCTCGGCCCCTCCGGCTGCGGCAAGACCACCGCCCTGCGCATGCTCGCCGGGTTCGAGCACCCGGACTCCGGTGCCGTGCTGGTGGACGGCGAGGACGTCACCCACGTCCCGGCCCACCGCCGCGACGCCGGGATGGTCTTCCAGTCGTACAGCCTCTTCCCGCATCTGAACGCCGTCGACAACGTCGCCTTCGGACTGCGGATGCGCAAGGTCCGCACGGCCGAACGGCGAGCCCGCGCCACCGAGTTGCTGGAGCTGGTCGGCCTCGGTGACAAGGGGGAGCGGTTTCCGCACCAGCTCTCCGGCGGCCAGCAGCAGCGCATCGCGCTGGCCCGCGCCCTCGCCCTGCGCCCGCGCGTCCTGCTGCTCGACGAGCCGCTGTCGGCGCTCGATGCCAAGGTCCGCCTGACCCTGCGCGAGGAGATCCGCCGCCTCCAGCAGGAGCTCGGCATCACCACCCTCTTCGTCACCCACGACCAGGAGGAGGCCCTCTCGGTCGCCGACCGGGTCGCCGTCATGCGCGCCGGACGCCTCGAACAGTGCGCCGAACCCGCCGAGTTGTACGGTCGCCCCGCCACCGCCTTCGTCGCCGAGTTCGTCGGCACGATGAGCCGGATCCCGGGCGACCTGAAGGACGGCATCGTCGAGGTGCTCGGGCAGCGGCTCCCGGCCGACGGCGAGGCGCCGAACGGCGCGGTCGACGTGCTCGTGCGGCCGGAGTCCGTCCAGGTGGAGGCCGACGAACAGGGCAGCGCCCGGGTCGTCGCCACCGCCTTCCTGGGCGCCGTCGTCCGGGTCACCGTACGGCTCGCCGACGGCACCGAGGTCAAGGCCGACCTGCCCGCCCACGAGGCCGCCGGGCTCGGCGCCGGATCCGGGGTCGGCGTGTCGCTGCCCGAGCGGCCGGTGCTGGTGGCCGAACGTATCGAGAAGTGAGGAACGACAACAACGTGACCCCCCACACCTCCGAACGCCCGCTGCAGGCCGTCCTGTTCGACATGGACGGCACGCTCGTCGACACCGAGCGCCTGTGGTGGGAGGCGGTCGAGCAGGTCGCCGGACGCCCGCTGACCGAGGCCGACCAGCCCGAGGTGCTCGGCCGGCCCGTCGAGCACACCGCCGCCTGGCTCGGCGCCGCCACCGGACGGGCCGAAGCCGATCTCGCCGCCGAGCTGCACCGGGAGTTCGCCGTCCGTGTCCGCACCGGGATCGTGCCCCGCCCCGGCGCGCTCGACCTGCTGGACGCCCTGGCCGGCTCAGCCGTCCCCACCGCCCTGGTCACCGCGTCCCCGCGCGCGGTCGCCGACGTGGTGCTCGACGCCCTCGGCGCCGGACGGTTCGCGGTCTCCGTCACCGCCGACGACACCGACCGCACCAAGCCCGCCCCCGACCCCTACCTCGCCGCCTGCCGGGCCCTCGGTGTCGACCCGGCCGCCTGCGTGGCCGTCGAGGACACCGAGACCGGCGTGGCCTCCGCCGAGGCCGCCGGGTGCGCCGTCCTCGCCGTGCCGTCGCTCGCGCCGATCGGCGCGGCCCCCGGGCGGACCGTGCGGGACAGCCTGGTCGGGGTCACCCTGCAGGAGCTGGGCGGCATGGTCGCGCCCGGACTGCGGGTGATGAGCTGGAACCTGTGGCTCGGCGGCAGCAAGGTCGACGACCACCGGGCCAAGCAGGTCAAGGCCGTCCTGGAGAGCGGCGCGGATGTCGTCGGGCTCCAGGAGACCGCCGGTACGGCGGCCCGGGAACTGGCCGAGGCCCTCGGCTGGCACCACCACCGGGCCGGCGAGAACCTCGGCGTCATCAGCCGGCACCCGATCACTGCCCGTTTCGGCGACCCCGAGGTCGGCTTCTACGGCGCCGCCGGTGTGCGGATCGAGGTCGCGCCCGGCCGCGAGGTCGACGTGTGGACGGCCCACCTGCACTACACCCCGTACGGGCCCTACGAGGCCGTCTTCGACGGGCTCGGCGCGTCCGAGCTGATCGCCCACGAGGACGTGCGGCTCGCGCAGATGCGGGACGCGCTGCACCGGATCGCCGAGTCGTCCTCCGACGGCGTCCCGGTGGTCCTCGTCGGCGACTTCAACTGCCCCTCGCACCTGGACTGGCCGGACGTGACCTGGCCGGTGACCCGGGCGGCGGCGGACGCGGGCTTCGCCGACTCCTTCCGCGAGGCCCATCCCGACCCGGTGGCCGAGCCGGGGAACACCTGGTCGCCGATCCACCCGGTCCACGAGGACGGCAGCGGACGGACCGAGCCGCAGGACCGGATCGACTACGTCCTGCACCGGGGCCTGACCGTGCGGGACGCGCGGACCCTCGTGACCGGCACCCCCTGTCCGTGGCCCGACGTCGCGGGCAACGACTGGCCCTCCGACCATGCGGCGGTGGTCACCACCTTTGCCCTGCCCGGGAAGTGACCCGGGGTTACCGCAGGTCACCATTGCGAACGGGGTGACGATCCCGTAGGTTGTGCCCGCTCTTACTGACTGGTAACACCGGCAGGTACCTCATGCGCTGGCCCGTCGGCCGTCCCACCACCGTCCGTGCGAGGATCGTGGCACTCGCCCTCGCCCCGGCCGTCGCCCTCATGGCTCTGTGGAGCTTCGCCATGGTGTCGGTCACCGCCGAACTGCGCGGGCTGATCCGGGTCCAGGGGGTGTACGAGGACTTCGGCACCCCCGTGGACACGGCGGTCGGGCAGATCCAGATCGAGCGCCGGATGTCCGCCGCCTATCTGGGCACCGGCCTCGACACCGCCACGGCCAGTGGCCTGCTCGCACAGCAGCGCCGTACCGACCGGGCCGTCGACGCCATGCGGCAGGCGGTCCGGGACGGGGACCGCGGCCGGCTCACCGACCGGCAGCGGCAGGCCGTGGACACCATGGTCGCCGCCGCCGGGAAGCTGGAGGGACTGCGCCAGCAGGTGCTGTCCCGGAAGATCTCCTGGGACCGGGCGGTCGACGAGTACAGCACGCTCATAGAGCCCGGCTTCGACGTGCAGTCCACGCTGACCGCACTCCAGGCCGGACAGCTCGCCCGGGAGGCGCAGGTCGTCATCGAGCTGGTCCGGGTACGGGAGTTCGTCTCCCGGGAGGACGCCCTGGTCGCCGGGGCGCGGGCGGCCGGGACCCTGACGGACCGGCAGTACGACACCCTGACCGCGACGATCGAGGACCGGCGCGTCTTCGAGCGTACGTACGTGGCCGACCTGCCCGCCGACTCGCGCGGCCTGTTCGAGGACTTCCAGCGCGGGGACCTGTACCGCTCGCTCACGGGGGGCGAGGACGCGCTGCTGCGCGCCGGTGCCGGGCGGGCCGGACAGGCCGTCGCGGCGGACACCTGGCGGACGACCACCGACCGGGCCGTCAAGCGCTACATGCAGCTGTGCACCCGGTCCGCCGAGAACTCCGCCGCACGCGGCCGGGCCTTCGCCTACAACGAGCTGACCAAGGCCGCCGTCGTCGGTGGGGTGGGGCTGGCGGCCGTCGCCCTGTCGCTGTGGTTCGCGGTGCGCGGCGCGCGGCGCATCTCGCGCCGGCTGGAGACCCTGCGGGACGCCGCCGACGTGCTGACCACCCAGCAGCTCCCGGACGTGATGCGCAGGCTGAGCGCCGGTGACGAGGTGGACGCGCTCGCCGAGGCGCCGCCGCTGGCCGCCGACGAGATCAGGGACGACGAGATCGGCCAGGTCGGCCGGTCCTTCAACACCGCGCGCCTGGCCGCGGTCGAGGCAGCCGTCACCCAGGCCACCCTGCGCCGGGGCCTGTTCGCGGTCCTGCTGAACATCGCGCGCCGCAACCAGGCGCTGGTGCACCGCCAGTTGAAGCTCGTCGACACGCTGGAGCGGCGCACCGACGACCCGGACGTCCTGCGCCAGCTGTTCCGCATCGACCATCTGACCACCCGGATGCGACGGCACGCCGAGAGCCTGATCATCCTCTCCGGCGCGGCCCCCGGCCGCCGCTGGCGCCGGCCCGTGCCCGTGGCGGACGTCGTGGCCTCGGCGGTGAGCGAGATCGAGGACTACGCGCGCGTCGTGGTGCCGCCGATGCCCGAGGTCGGCGTCGCCGCGGACGCGGTCGCCGACGTCGTCCATCTGACCGCCGAACTCCTGGAGAACGCCACGGTGTTCTCGCCGCCGCACACCCAGGTCACCCTGCGCACCGGGCGGGTGGGCAGCGGCTTCGTCCTGGAGATCGACGACCGTGGTCTCGGCCTCGACGCCGAGCAGCGTGCCGAGGCCCACCGCACCCTCACAGACGCCGACGCCTTCGACCCCACCCGCCACGAACGGCTCGGCCTGTACGTCGTCGGCCGCCTCGCCGCCCGGCACGGCATCGAGGTCAGCCTGCGGGACTCGCCCTACGGGGGTACGACGGCCGTGGTGCTGCTCCCGGAGGGGATCCTCGCGGAGCCGGACCCGGCGGGGGCGCCTTCCGCCGGGACCGACGGGCGGGGCCGCAGGGCCCACGGGCCGGGGCAGGTCGAGCCGCTGGGCCGGGCCGAGCGGCCTGAGTCGGCCGAGCCTCGCGAGTCGGCCGAGCCCCGGGAGTCGGCCGAGCGGAAGGCGCCGGTGCTCGAGCTGCCCACGAGGAGGCGGTCCGCACCCCCGCTCACCTCCGTACCAGGGCCCGCCCGACACGAGCCCTCCCCGCAGGGGAGCCCGGGTCCGCGGGCCGGGCGGGAGGTTTCCGGTTCGCGGGACGCGCGGGATGTTTCCGGTTCGCCGGTCGGGCCGGAGGCTTCCGGTTCACCGGACGCAGGGGATGTTTCTGGTTCGTGGGCCGGGCGGGATGCTTCCGGTCCGCCGGCCGCGACGGAGGTCCTGGGGCCGCAGGCCGCCCCGGCCCTGCCCACCCGCACCCGCCAGGCCTCCCTCGTCCGGGAGCTGCGCGACGATCCGCCGCCCCGGGCGACCACCCCGGAGCGCGAGGTCGATCCCGAGGAGATGCGGGCGATCTTCGGCGCCTTCCAGCGCGGCCTGGACCGCGGCCGCAAGGGTCTGCCGAACGCAACCGGGGCCGAGGACGGGACCACCGGGACCGAGGACCGGACCGGCGGGGCCGAGGACCGGACCGGCGGGGCCGAGGACCGGTCGACCGGGACTGGGGATCGGACCGTCGGGGCCGAGGACGGGACCACCGGGACTGGGG
>NZ_JBFAET010000276.1:0-9271 GCF_040642095.1 Streptomyces sp. NPDC020362 | reverse complement strand
CAGCACGAACAGAATCCCGCACAAGGCCTGCCGGTTCGGCACCCGCGGGCGACCTGAGACCAGCTTCGGCCCCGGCTCTGGTAACAACGGCTCGACCAGCGCCCACAGTTCATCCGACACGACCCACGGCCGCGGCTGACGCTTTCCCACGACCAGACCAACGAGCAGTCCCGCCGGTAGTCACATGATCAACGACTTCCGTTAGGGCCAGTTAGAGCGTGTCCCATGTGGCCGTGATCTACGTGTGACGTTGCGGTTGTCCCGTCCCGCTAGAAGTTCTCCCTGTCACGCTTGATCTTGGTGGTTTGGCTGCCCTGGCACCTCACCACCGGGAGCGGCCGCTTGTTACTCTTTCCGATCATGCGAGCCCTCTTCCCAGGATCGTTCGACCCGGTCACTCAAGGGCATCAGGACGTACTCCGGCGCGCTGCCCTCCTGTTCGACGAGGTCGTCGTGTGCGTGATGTTCAATTCGAACAAGAACGGCCGCTTCCCCATCACGGAACGGCTGGACCGGCTCCGCGCGGCAGCAACTGACTTGAGCAACGTCACGGTCGACTCCCACACCGGCGGCCTGCTGGTCGACTACTGCCGCCGAGTCGGAATCGACGTCGTCATCCGCGGAGTCCGCGGCGTTCCCGACCTGGACTACGAAATGCCGATGGCCCGCATGAACCACGAACTGGCCGGAGTCGAAACGTTCTTCATCGCTGCAGACCCAGCCCTGGCCCACATCTCCTCCACCCTCGTCACCGTGATGAGTCAACAGGACCGTGTCCCCGAATGATGACTTGAGCGAGCTTCTTCCAGCAGCTGGGGGCGGCAGCGAGGGTTCCTAAGACGTGTCCTGTGTGGTGAGGCGGGCGAGCCGTTTGTAGCAGCATGCGGGGGAGCGGCAGGAGCCGACGGCCGCCCTGGCCGAGCTGCGGGCGCGGTTGGATGCAGCAAGGGTCGAGCTGGGCCTCAAGAAAACAGAGGTGGCCCGGCGCGTACGGCTCGGCCGCACCGTGGTCAGCCGAGCCTTCAGCAGCTCGGCGCCTGCTCCCTCGGCGCAGACCGTTGCAAGCCTGGCCAGAGCTCTCAACCTCGATACCCGCCCGCTGCTGGACCTCATGCGTCCCTGCCCGTCCCTGCTGGTCGGACAGCGCTGTGCCCAGGCGGGCTGCTGTTACATCTGGCGGGTAACGCTCTACCGCAGGCATCGTGCTGCCCCTGCAGGGTCGGCCGGCTCAGCGGCGCCAGGCATCACGTACCTCATGGCACGCGGTGATCACCGGAATGACAGCGCGGATCAGCGCGGCGAGCGCCCTGGGCAGCCGGCAAGCCGCGGTGAAGGCCGCGATCAGACCCGCAATCGAGGCAAGAACCGTTGTCAGCATGGGCTTCTCCCTGAAGTGATCACCGCCGGCAGGTGCCGGTCCGGGGCCCATGACGCCGCACAACGCGTCACTCCGGCTAGTTCGCTGCGTCCACCACCGGGCAAGGGCGCAGGTCAAGACAGCTAGGGTGGTTTTCCCGGACCGGTCCCGGTCCGGGAAAACCGGACCGGCACATGCGTGGGGGAGAGGTGCAAGAGGACCACGACCGCCCTCGCGGCAACGTCACCAGGAGCGAGTTCGCAGCTCGGCTGGCCGAGCTGCTCGCGGTGACCGGTCTCACGCAGAGCCAGGCCGCAGCGCACGCCGCCAGAGGGCGCACGCAAGCGGTGCGCGGGCTGAACGGCAACCGCGTCAGCGCCTGGACGCGAGGGGACAACCTCCCCAAGCCACAAGCCCTCGGCCCGCTCGTGCGGACCTTGATCGCGCACGCTCGAACCAAGGGGGTCAGTCCCCGCAACGTCACCCCTGGACTGCTGCACGAGCCGAACTGGCAGCAATGGCTCACGCAGGCGCAAAGCAACGCACAGACGCCACCCGGGCACGCCTCAGCCCGCGAAAGCGCAGCCTCAGCCGATCCCCACCAGCTGGGAGTCCACCGTGCCGCCCTGCGAGACGCTTGCGGCGCACACCGCCACTGCACATCCCTGACCCCCTATCTGGAGCGTCCCTTCGACACGCTCCTGCAGGACACCCTTGCCCAGGTCCGCGACAACGGCCCCTCGCTGCTGGTCATGACGGTCGGGGACTCGACCACGGGGAAAACCCGTGCCCTGTATGAGGCTTTGCTGGCCACGGCGCCCGACTGGCCGCTGCACCGGCCGGCCGACGCCGCAGAGCTGCTGCAGAGCCTGAGCGAAGGAACCATCACGGCAGACAGCGTGCTGTGGCTCAACGAGGCCCAGCGCTTCTTCTACGGCCACCAGGGCAGTCAGGCCGCCAGCATGCTCGAACGCCACCTGGCGACCCACCCGGGCGTCCTCGCCCTCGGCACCCTCTGGCGCCGCCCCTACCTCGAAGAGCTGACCGCGCAAGCAAGCCGACCCGACACCCACGCCGCGGCGCGCTCGCTGCTCACCGGGCCCCAGTGCCGTCTGATCCAGGTGCCCACGCGCCTGACCCCGTACCAGCACACCGCTTGGACCGACCGCACCGGGCCGCCGGACGAAGCCCGCGACCAGCGCATCGTCCACGCCTTGACCACCGCGGCCGGCGACGGGAAAGTCATCCAGTGCCTGACCGGCGGCCCCGAACTCGTCGACGCCTACGAGACGGAGGGACACTTCACCCCCGTCGAACACGCCCTGCTCACCGCAGCCCTCGACATCCGCCGGCTCGGCCACACCCCAGCCATGTCCGCGAACCTGCTCGCCGCAGCAGCCGACGGATACCTGAAGCCCTGGGAACGCCCGGGCAGCGCCGACTGGGCCACCACCGCCCTCACCGACCTGGCTGCAGGCTCCCGCCAGGACGGCACCCGCACCGACATCCGGCACACCCTGACCGCCCTCACCGCTGTCCGCTCCCGCGCAGGCGAGCCGGACGCCAACTACACACCGGCGGACTACCTCGAACAGCACACACGCCTGACCCGACGCGAATACATCGGCCCGGGCCAGTTGTGGCAGGCCCTGGCCGACCACGTCCACGATTGCGACATGCTCCTGGAACTGGGGCATGCGGCACGCGGACGGCTCCTGCACCGGCACGCCGCCCGCCTGTTCAAGCGCTGCGCGGAACAGGGCGACCCCTACGCCGTCCCGCGTCTGCTCCACCAGCTGCAGCACCACGGAGAAGGCATCACCGGCACAGCAGCTCAGTGGGCCCTCCAGCACACTCCCGGCCCCGCCCCTGCTTCCCTGGCGGCCGCGCTTGTGCGGCAGCTTCACGCAAGCGGACACCACGGCCCAGCCGGTGCCCTGGCCCTGCGGACCGTGCAGACCATGCCTCTGGACGATGCCTACGACATCCTGCCCATGCTTGCCGCAGTACGCGAGTCCGGGCTGACGGAGGCGGAAGGCGTTCTGACCCGCCGCGCCCTTGCAGCGGATCCTGACTGGCTCGCCACTCTCACCGACAGCTTTGTCGACGCGGTGGTCGGCATGCCGGCCGACGAAGCCTTCTTCGACGCGCTGTCACTGATCAGGCCCCTGAAGGCAGTCCTTCCCGACGTCGCGAAGGAGGCCATGCGCCGACTGGTGGCACGCGCCGACCTGAACGATGCGAAGGACGGCGCGCTCATCCTGTCCCTTCTCGGGCAAGTGGAGGACCGCCAGGCGGAAGCAGCATGGGTGGACCGGCTGATGCAGCTCTGTCCGGTCCGCCCGCCCGTGGAACTCGCCGTCCTGGTTGACGCCCTCCACCGCCACCGCATGACCGACTCGGCCGATGCCTTCGCAGAACAGGCCGCTCTGCACGTTCGTCTCGACGACTCCGACCACACGGCTGGTCTGCTGGCCACCCTCCACCGAAGCCACCACTCCCACGCGGCCAGCCTCCTTGCCGACCGCATCGGTGGGGAACTGCCCTCACAACCCCTCCTTGCGGCCGCTCCTCTCCTGGAAGAGCTGTGCCGTACCGGCCACCCACAGGCAGCGTCCGCTCTTCTTTGCCGGCTGACCACCGACTTCCCCTCCCCGCCCGACCCTGCCGCCACCGCCACCGCCGTTCGGACACTGATCGAGCTGGACGAACACGCTCTGGCCGGCCGCCTCGCCGAACACGCAGCGCGCACCACGCCCTCGGCGTCCCTCGATGCCGTCGCCACCCTGCTGCCCGAGCTTCACCGTCATGCTCCGCACACAGAGGCCCTCCTCCTGGGCTCGGACTTCGCACACAAGGCCCCGTTGAACGATCCCAGAACCACTGCCCAGCTCCTGAGCACGCTGCACAGGACAGGAAACTCCTCGGCCCTCGACGTCCTGCTCGCCCGATCCCCCGCCGACCACGCCAGCCTCGACAACTCCCACGGCACTGTCATGCTGCTGCGGACCCTGCACACCATCGACGCCGATCAGGAGCAGATTCTGCGGCACCGGCTCCTCATGCATCCCGAGATGCCCGATCTCCTGGTGACCGACCAGCTCCTGACCCACCTGCAGACCGTGGGCGACACTGCCGCGCAGTCAGCGCTCACCCGACGAATCGCAGATGCGGGATGGGCCACCTCTCCCTTCCTGGCCTTGACCGGCCACACGCAACCCGACCTGCCTTACGGAAGGGAACCCGACACAACGGAATCCGCCCCCTGGGGATTCGACGACCTCCCATCACCCCAGGGACGGAGTGAACTCCGGCGCTGCGCGCCTCCAGTCTGAGGATGCGTTTCCCTCCCCGGCTGAAGCCGGGGAGACCCCCGTAAGATCAGGGATGGACCAGGTACCGCCCGAGGGGAGGCGTGATCCAACGATTGAGGGCGGTGCCGGCCGGAACCAGGCAAGCGATCTCCCTGCACGACACCCTCCGCAGAGAATTCACCCGTATCACCGCCCTCCCCATGCGCCGGGGCCCCTGGCGCGTGGCCGACGAGCCCGCCGAATACGCCCACCGACTCAACACGCTCCAGGCCGAGATCGAGCGCATGCTCGCTCTGGTAGCCACGTGCGCCTACTGGGGCAGCGACGAGACCGACCGATGGTGGATCGGCGACATCGAACAGCTCGCGGGACCCAGCCGAGACGGTGGCCTGACCTCCCTGATCAACCTCGTCCGCGCCCCTGCCGCCATGGTCACCTATGCGGCAGGCGTAGCCGCCCTCGCCGCCGAGCGATGGCAGACGCTGGCCCGCGACCTCGCCGAACCCCACACGCCGGACCCCTACACGGAAAGCCCCGCCGGTGGGGCCAACTCGGGCCGGAAAAGTGGGGCCCAGTCAGACCGTTAATGCCACTCTGTGTCCCCGAACGCCATCTGCGGGTTCGGCACCCGTTCACGACCAGGTGCCCCACGGGCGACCAGCTAGATGCGGGTACTGACGTAGCGCACGTTCGGAGGCCGCTCGAAGCCCAAGCGTCATGGTGAAAGCAAGGGCCTGGAAGGCGTACAACAGCGTGTCGGTCCACGAACCAGCCCGAGCCGGGATATTCGCGGGACGCGCACAGCTCATCCTGCTCGTCTCACCGTCAGATCACGCCGCCCGCACCCGCGCTGGCCACATCGACACCGCATCGGCGCCGCCGAAGCCTTCCCAGGCGCCGCGCCGTGGCTCGGCGTCCGGGCCGTCGAGCGGGTGGCGAGCAGGAGGCCGAGGGCGATGGGGAGTACAGCTGCGGATTCCAGCAAGGTCAGGGGCTCACCGAGGAACGCGGCGCCAATGGCCACGCCGAAGACCGGCGGCATGAACTGAGCGATGCTGGCGCCAGCCGGCCCGACGCGTTGGATCAGTAAGAGCCACAAGGACATACCGGCAATCGAAGCGCCGAGGGCGAGAAACGCCACGCCTAGCACCAAACCCGAGGTGAAGTGGACCGGCTGACGGGTGACCAGGGCGAGGTCACTGGGTGGCAGGCCGCCGATCGCAGCCTGCCACCCAGTGGCGGCGTAGGTGTCGACGTGGCCGACCAAACGAGGCGTCAGGAGCGTGCCCGCCGACAGGCACGCCACACGACCGCACCCCAGGCGATCCCCGCGGTGGTAACACCAGTGCTGCCCATCCGGTCCACGGCGGAGAGCGTGACCCCCAGGAAGGCCAGGACCACCCCCAACACATTGACCGCGCCCAGGCGCCGAGAACCCAGCGCAGCCGAGGCCAGCAGGACCGCCAACGGTGTGCAGGCCGAGAGGATGGCTGCCAGCCCAGCGGACAGGTGGCGCAGCGCGAAGCCCATGGGGGGATGAGAATTAGTAGCGGTCCCGGGCCACGGAAACGTGATGTCGTCAACGTGTTGACGTCCGTATCCTTCGGCGGGTGAGTCTGATCGAGGTGGGTCCCGGACAGGTCGAGCTCGTCGTGCGGGGGCCGGGGGCGCTGGCGAGCTCTGTCCGGTTGTTCGACTGGTCGCGTGCGGATGAGTACGAGACCGTCTTCGCGTTGGAGGCCATTGCTGATGGTGTGCGTGCACGGCTCGAGAGCGTGACCGTCACCGTCTGGGATGACATGAGCAAGTTCTTCGACGGCCTCGCGCGAGACTTCCGTGGTTGGGAGGGGGAGCGGGTCTGGATCAACAACCACCTGGTCGTGACGGCGACCTTCGAGTCGGGTGGTCATGTGTATCTGAGCTGGACGCTTCGGTCCGGCTTCTTTCCCGGTGACTGGAAATGCACGGTGACGACCGTGATCGAAGCCGGCGAAGGGATGACGGCTGTTGCCGCGGACCTGCGGGAATTCCTGCGCCAGGGGTAGGTCGCCCACCTTCGCTCCGCGTAGGCACTCCCGCGCCAGATTCAGCCGACGGCTTGCTGCTCAGCGCGGGCGCGGGTGGTGGCGAGACGGTAGGAGTCGGTGCCGGTCTCGATGATGTTTCCGCCGAAGGTGAGGCGGTCGACGATGGCCGCGCAGAGACGGGGATCGGTGAAGGTCTTGGTCCAACCATCTGGGGCTGGGCACTTGTTCCCACACAAGAGTCGCTGCTGCCACCTGGCCGTTTCCTGCTCCTGAGGTACTCGTTGGTTCTCGCGGTGGCGCTCAGGTTTTCCAGGTGCTGCCTTGACGGTTCAGGTGCGAGGAAGGTGTACCGGTGGCCGAGGCGAGGCTGCAGGTCATCGCGGGCGGCGGAGTCCCGCAGGGGCCGCTAGTCACGGACCCGTGGTAGTTCCAGGCGGTGTGTGTGGACGCGTTTGTCGCCTCGTGGTGGGCCCGCGGGTTCAGCCCGGTGACGATCGACAACAGCATCGGCTTGCTGGAGCGGACGCTCGCCGCGCTGGGGCGGCCGGCGTGGGAGGTGACGCCCGAGGACGTCGACCGCGTTGTCCGGTGACCTCGGGGTCAAAGGCCGGGCGACGTCGACGCGCTCGCGCGAACGGTCCGGCTCGGCAAACGGCCGCACCCGGTCCCGCTCGACCCCGCATCCTGGACCGTGCTGCAGCGATGTCTTCCTCCCCCGGGCGGTCTGGCCGACGGAGAACCCCCACGTCATGGTCACCAAAGGAACGAAGGGCGGCCGGAGCCCAGCGTAAACGGTATAGCTGTCCCACGTCCTTGACGACTGCGGCTACCCGCCCCGGATGGTCCGCGGGACCCGCCTGGTCGACCTCGTCAACACCATGGATCCCAAGCTCGTCGCCGCCGCCTTCGACATGGACCCGCAAGCCGCCGTCATGTACCTCGCCGACCACATCGACCCCGGACGTCTGCCGGATACGCGACCAGGGCCGCAATTAAATCGGTGGTCAAGACGGTCTTCGATCTGCAGAATCAGCAGAATGCCGCGTTTCTTGTGTGACCAATGCCGAAACCCTCTCACCGGATCGGTCGCCAAGGTGAAGGTGCCGCTATTCGTCCCGATGTCGGAGATCCCGGGCGTCCGGACACGTCCGGCCCGTATGCCCCGCGGCACCTATGCCCCGAACCTTCGGCTGGACGAGTTCAGCGGCGACGTCCCCGGCTTCATCGTTGACCCCGACGACATGATTGGTACGGAACAGCATCCCGACCTCATGCGTTCAATCGGCTGCTGCCAGGGCCCTGCAGGCGGCAATGGCCTGAACTTGGTCTGCCGGGACTGCGGAGCCGAGGTCGCCACCCGGCAAGCGGACTGTTACACCCAGAACCAGGTGACTTTGGAGCCGGCTGCGGTCTGCCTCTCCTTCTCCGAGGACTAATCGCAGTGCCCGGCAAGGCCGAACCCATTGACTTTCGGTGCTGCCTGGCACAGGTTCGCCGGAATATGTGCGCTTTGCTGAAGGACTCGTTGGAGGCGATGGCGACGCTGTTCTTCTCCTCGCGTTCGGTCAGGACCTGGAAGAGGAGTTCGGCGCCGCGGCGGTCGAGTTCCATGTGTTGGGTGGGGGACGGGACGCCGTGCGCCCTTCCGGGCGTCGGTTTTCCCGTCCCCGCCCGCTGAACCGGACGTGCGCGTTGGCCGAGCATCTGGCTCTCCACGTGATCCGCTGGTCAGGCGAGGTATTCGCTGATCTGGCCGACGAAGGCCACATCGTCGTGGTTCGTCCGACGGAAGCGTGCTCCGTCGGGATCGACCTCGTCGATGTTGTAGGGCGTGCTGATCTGCGCTCCACGAAACGTGTATCGCTGGACCCGCATCTTCGCCGGGTTGTAGAGGACGATCCCGCCCTCGGTGATGCGGTCCGCCCCGTAGTAGCGGCGTTGTTTCCAGGTCAGGTGGGGGTGCTTGTAGCGGATCCAGAGAAGCAGCCTCCACCACGCGTACCAGCCGAGGTAGGAGAACGTTCTCTTGGATGCGCCGTAGCGGGAATAGGCAGCCCAGCCTCGAAGGACCGGGTTCACCGACCGCAGCACCTCCTCCAACGAGAGCGATGTCATACTTCGCCCCGTCAGCTTCTTGTTCTTGTGCATCACCGACGCCAAGGCGGGCTCGGACGGAATGGTGAGCACGACGCGACGCCCGTCGCACCAGGGCCTTCGGTGGATGTGGAAGCCCAGGAAGACGAAGCCGTCGTCGATGTGGGTGATGTGGGTCTTCTCGACCGAGAGGGTCATCTTCAGCTTGCTCGCCAGCAGTTCACCGATCTCCGCCTTGAGTGTCTCGGCTTCGGACTTGGTGCCGTGCACGAGCACGACGAAGTCGTCGGCGTATCGCACCAGGCGGTAGTTCGGCAGTCCCTTGCGGCGCCGGGCTTGCCTTTGCCATCCGGGACTCATCTCGGTGTTCCAGATCCGAGCGAAGTGCCGGTCCAGGACGGAGAGATAGATGTTGGCCAGCAGCGGGGAGGCGACTCCTCCTTCGGCCGGTACCTTCGTCTCGCCGTCGGCCTCGGCCA
>NZ_JBFAET010000275.1:0-9298 GCF_040642095.1 Streptomyces sp. NPDC020362 | reverse complement strand
AGGGCGGCTTCCCCTTCTCGGCGTCCTCAGGACCGGGACCACGGTGTGACGACCCTGCCCCCGAAGGGCACCACGAGCCGGCCGTCCGGGCGAAGGAGCAGCCCAGGGCGCCGGAGCAGGAGGAGCACCGCGACCCGTTGGCGCCGGACCAGAACTGGTCGGAACTGTCGACGTCGCCGCCGGTCTTGTCGTTCGACCCGCTGGCGGAGAAGCGGCACGAGGAGTCGGTCCGGAACACGGATGTACCGGTGTCGAACGAGTAGTTGCGCTCGGCGTTGTCGACGCTCGTGTCAGGGGAGATCGCCGTCGTGCCGGGGTTGCTGTGACAGGTGAATCCGTGGTGGCCGTTGTGGTAGACGATGCTGTGCCGGACCACGTGGTTCACCACGATGTCGTCGCCGCAGAGCTGGTGGCCGTCGAGGTCGCCGCCCCGGCCCAGACCTGACCCGGCCCGCCCCAGCCACACCTGGCTCGGCACAGCTCGGCACAGCTCGGCTCGGCACAGCTCGGCTCGGCTCGGCTCGGTGGGGAACTACTCGCCGGGAGCGAGGGTGCGCGCCAGAACTCGTGCCGCCTCGGCGATCAGCGCGTCGTCCACGGGAGCGTCCTTGGCCGCCTTGGAGGACAGCACGGCCAGCAGGACCGGTGTGTTCCGGGTCGTCCAGGCGACACCGATGTCGTTGGCGGTCGCGTAGTCGCCCGTCCCGGTCTTGTCGCCCAGCACCCAGCCGTGCGGCAGACCGGCGCCGAACCGTTTGGTGCTGGTGGTGTTGCCCTTCAGCCAGGTGACGAGCTGTTCCTGGTCGGCGCCGTGCAGCGCCCGCCCCAGCGTCAGCCGCTCGAAGCTGCGGCCGATGGCCTCCGGGGTCGTCGTGTCGCGCAGGTCGCCGGGGACTGCGGTGTTCAGCTCCGGCTCCCAGCGGTCGAGCCGGCTCACCCGGTCGCCGAGCGACCGGAAGAACCGGGTGAGGCCGTCCGGACCGCCGATCTCGCGCAGCAGGAGGTTGCCGGCCGCGTTGTCGCTGTACTGGATAGCGGCAGCGCACAGGTCGCCCACCGGCATTCCGGTGGCAAGGTGCTCCTCGGTCCTGGGCGAGTTCGCCAGGATGTCCCTCGGCGGGTAGTGGACGACCTTGTCCAGCGGGGCGCTGTGGCCGTGGTCGCGCATGACGGCCGCAGCCGCGAAGGCCTTGAAGGTCGAGCACATCGCGAACCGCTCCCCCGCGCGATACGCCACGGTCCGGCCGGTGCGCGCGTTCCGGGCGTACACGCCGAGCCGCGCACCGTAGCGCTGCTCCAGTTGACCCAACTCGGTGGACACGGTGGACGGGTCCGGCGCGCCGGAACTCCGATCCGCCGGGACGGCCGGCGCCGCCACGGCGGAGGCGAGGGCGGATCCGGTGGTGATGGCGAGACCGGCCTGGATCAGGCGGCGGCGCGGCAGCGGGGTGGCACTGGTCATGTGCAGAGTTCTCCCAGGTCGTCCGTCGTCGGCTTGGTGGATCTTCGACGGGGACAGCGAAACAGCAGCACTCCGCTCATGTCCAAGAGTGAACTTTGAAGGCGCCATAACTTATTGATATGACTGGCGGGATGGATCTCCTCGCACACCTGGAGGCGTACGTCGCGACCGTCGACGAGGCGAGCTTCTCGCGCGCCGCCGACCGCCTCGGGATCGCCCAGCCGCTCCTCAGCCGCCGTATCAAGACACTGGAGGCCCACTTCGGGGGCCTGTTGTTCGACCGGTCGCGGCGGCAGGTGACGACGACCGGGTTCGGCATGCTGCTGCTTCCGTACGCGCAGGACGTGCTGGACCGGGCCGAGCGGCTGGGGCAGGCCGCCCGGTCGGCCCGGCAGGCGCAGGTGCGCGCCGTCGGAGTGCCCGCGCACTGTGCTCCGGCCGCCCTGGCACGCGTGATCCGTGCCGCCACCGAACGCGGGATCACCCTCGGGGTACGCGAACAGCCCCCTGAGGAGCGGGTGGCCGGGCTGGCCGACGGTTCGCTCGCGTACGCGCTGGTGCGTGTCGCGCCGGAGCAGGCCGCGTTCCGGGTGCCGCTCGGCCTGGCGTCGGCGCCCCCGGCCGAGGCGCGGGAGCCGGTGCGCGCCGACGACCGTGGGAGCAGGCGGCGCGCTGTGCACCTGGAGGACCTGCGGCCACGGCGGAGCCGGTCCACAGGCGGTGAACGGGTGGCCGCGCTGCCCCTGCTGATCCTGACGGAGGACGAAGTGCCGTACGCGTACGACAGGTTGGTGCGTGCCGCCGCCAGATCCGGACTGCCCGAGGCGCTGATCCGGTCTGCCGGACCGGCGGCCACCGCGCTCGCCGAGACCCTGGCCTGCCGGTCGGTGCTGCTGTGTGCCGAGCCGTTCGCGCGGCAGCACGGGGCGACGTGGGCACCGCTGGCCGATGCCTCGCTGCACCGGGGGTACGACGTACAGGGGACACGCCGCCAGGGGGGCGCGCAGGACGTGCCCGAGTGGCTGGTCACCACGCTGGCGGCGGCAGCGGGCGCCGCCGGCACCGTGCCGGACCCCAGGCGGCCCGAGGCGCCGGGCGAGGACGCCGCGGCGCGGCTGGCGGCACGCGGATGAGCGCGGAACCGGCCCCCCGCCCGGCCTGCGTCGCCTCTGACGGCATCCTCCTCGACGTCGCCGATGCGATCGCGCGGGACTGGGCGGCCCTCGGGGTCCGCGGCTCGTTCCTCGCGCGCAACATCGACTCGGGCGGGCACCTCGGCTTCGACGTCGACGAGCAGCTGCCCCTGGCCTCCGTGGTGAAGGTCCCGCTCGCCCTGGCCGTGCTGGACCGGATCGCGGCCGGGGACCTCGATCCGGGCCACCCGGTGACGGTCGACCCGGCCACGAGCAGCGTCGGACCCACCGGACTGGCGGCGTTCCGTCATCCTGCCACCGTGGCCGTCGGGGACCTGCTCCTGCTGATGCTGTCGGTGAGCGACAACGCCGCGGCCGACGCGCTGTTCGGTCTGGTGCCGGTGGCGGAGGTGGACGCCCGCCTGCGTGCGTGGGGTTGCGACAGCATACGGGTGCGGCACCGCATGAACCACATGTACGAATGCGCTTCGGGTGCCGCCGGAAACGACTTCTCGCTCGCCCTGGAGCTGGCCGTACGGGACGAGCGTGCGGGGCGGCACACCATCGAGACCCTGGACCCGGCCCACGCCAACGTCGGGTCGGCCGCGGCGCTCGTGGACCTGTTGCAGCGGGTGTGGCGCGACGAGATCTCCCATCCCCGGGCGACGGCCGAGGCACGGCGGCTGATGGGCCATCAGCTCTTCACCCAGCGGCTGGCGAGCGAGCTGCGCGCGGACTCCTTGCGCCTGAGCGGCAAGACGGGCACGTTCCTGCATCTGCGGCACGAGATCGGCGTGGTGGAAGCGGAATCCGGCGACCGGGTGGCCATGGCCGCGCTCACCCGCGCGGACCGGCGGGCGGGCCTGGCACCGGACATCGACTTCGCGATCGGGAACGGTGCACGGCTGGCGTTCGAGGCACTGCGCGGCTGAGGCGGCACGCACGGTGGCAGGCACGGTGGCACGCACAGTGCCCCGGAACACCACGCGGGGTGGGCGCACAGCCGGTGCGCCCGGGTGCTCTGCGCCGGTCCGTCCTAGGGGATGGGAATGCCGCGTTCGCGCTCCCTGCGGCGTGGCGGCAGCCCAGGCAGCGTGGCCCGCAGATGGGGCTGATGGGACACGTCCTGTGCCCGCCCGGAGCGGCGGTGCAGGCCCGCGGCGACGGCGACGTAGTCCCGCGCGGTCAGCAGACCGGTCAGCCGCCCGCGTGCGTCGGTGACCGGCACCGCGTCGATGTGCTCCTCCGTCATCACGGCCGCCGCGCGGAGCATCGAGTCCTCCGGATGGACCGTGACCGTACGGCGGCCGTAGACCAGGTCGCGCACCTGCCGACGGGACAGTGTCGCCGCCGGAGCGGCGCAGGCGACGGCCAGTTCTGCGCCGTCCAGCACTCCGGCGCAGCAGCCGTCCTGGCGGACCACCGGCAGCTGGCGCTGCCCCGAGCGCTCCATGACCTCCCAGGCCATCAGCAGTGTCTCGTCCTCGCTGATCGAGTACGGCGCCTCGTTCATCAGGGCGCCCACCGAAAGCCTCTCCTCCACGGCTGCCTCCTCCTGCTCACCGCCGCCTGAACCCGGGGCCGTGGCGAGGCCTTTCCCGCGGGACGGCGGGCCGGCGGTGACCCTTCACGTGCTCCGCCTCCTCGCGAGCGCCGGGGAAAAGCGTCGGGGAAGGGCGCCGGATGTCCACGGCTTCCGAGGCGTCTACCCCACGGTCGCCCGGGCCCCGGCGAGTGTCTTGAGCCGGTGAGGCCAAGACGGGGGCCGTTGGTCCCTCATGGGTGCCGCCCGTTCGAGCAGAACCGCCTCGCCGACCGCCTCACGCTCACCGGCCCAGCGCGGCCGAGGCGGAGCCGGGACGGGGCAGAGCCGGGGGGCGGGGGCGCTCAGCGGGGACGGAGCGGAGCCGGGGACGGAGCGGAGCCGGGGCGCAGTGACGATGTCAAGCCCTTGCGGCGGTCAGCCCCTGCCGCCGCTCAGGTTCCGCCACTCGGGCCCGACCCGCTTCCATTCCTCGTCCCACTCGGCCAGGCGCCGCCGGACGAGCCGGGCGCGGACCATCCAGCCCGTGGCCCACACGGCCGTGCCGGCGACCTGTGCCACGAGGACCCCGGCGAGGACCGTCTGCAGCAGGCCCTCCGCCCGGGTGGTGGGCGCGGAGACGATCCGGCCCGTGCCGTCCGTCCACACCATGACCGGGCTGCCCGCCGGTGCACCGGGGTGGACCTTCGCCCGGTCCGTGTGCACGACGCCGCCCTTGGTCGTCCAGCGCACGGTGGCCCACACCTGGCCGTCGTCGTATCCGCCGTCGGCGGGCGTGGCCTTCACCGAGCCGTCGGTGAGGACGGCGGACACCGCGTGCACCTGGGCCCGCCGCGCGGAGAGGGCCGAGTCCATGGAATGGGCCGCCGCCTGACCGGCGAGCACCGCTCCCACCAGGGCGAGGATCCAGGTGACGAGCACGATCCAGGCTTCGACGACGTCACTGTGCCGCTTGAGGGTGTTGGGCCGCCACCGCCACAGCCGCACCCGTGCCACCGTCGTGGGAGGTGTCCGTGTCATGGTCGCCGCCTCCTCTCGCCTTCCGGGCCGAGGTCCGGGTGACGGGCGGACCCGACGGCGCGCACCGCACGTCCACCACGCCGGCCACGGCTCGCGCGAGGCAGGCGGCGAGCGGCACCAGAGCCGTCTCATGGATCCGGCCCGTAGGCGTCACCCCACCATCGTGCACCCCGATCCGGATAACTGCCGTCCCGGCGCGGAAGAACTGCGCGAAGCCGGGCGGTCCGGGCTCGCGGAGGGGACGGACGACCCGCGGGGAGGGCCGAATGGCACTGGAGAGGAAGCGCACTCATGCGCCACAGTGGAGTGCAGGAGCGGCACCGATCCCCCGCGGTGTCGCTCCGCCTTGCTCCCCGAAGAAGCCGACCATGATCCTCAACGGCCCTCCCGCGCACCGGCGCATCGAACTCGACCGTCTCGAGGTGCTCCGGCTGCTGGGCAGCGTGTCCCCGGGAAGGACCGTCTTAACCCGGCAGGACCTGCCCACCGTCCGCCCGGTCAACGACGTCCTGGACGGCGGCGACACCGTCATCCGCACCCGCGACTGCGCGGCCCTGACGCCCCGCGCCCAGCAGTCCGACGGCGCGGGTGTCGTGGTGGCCCACGAGGCCGACCCCATCGCCCCGGACACACACCTCGGCTGGAGCGTGGTGGTCATGGGCCATGCCCGTCCGGTCGGCGATCCCGGCGAACTCGCCCGCATCCGGGGTCTGCTGCACCCCTGGGCACCGCACCCTGGCATGGACTACGCGGTGCACATCCGCCCGGACCTGGTCACCGGGGTGCTCCTCACCCGGACCGGGTCGGACACCGAGGAGCGCCGTCCGCCGTGAGCGCGGCCGGGCCCGGCCGACGGAGCGGACCTTCCCGGCACGCACGACCACGACTCCCTGGCCCGCACCATCACGACTCCCTGGACCGTACGACCACGACTCCCTGGCCCGCACGACCACGACTCCCTGGACCGCACCATCACGCCTCCTTGGCCCGCACGATCACGACTCCCTGGACCGTACGATCACGACCGGGCAGTTCGCGTGGTGCGAGACGTGCTGGCTGACGGAACCGAGCAGGGCGCGGGCGAACCCGCCCCTCCCCCGGCGGCCGACGACCAGGGCCTCGGCTCCCTCGGCCGCCCGCAGCAAGACGTCGGCGGGGTTGCCGTGGACCAGGCGTGTCGTGACGGATCCGGCCGTGTCGGCGCCGAGCACGTCGGTCAGTTCCTGCCGCATCCGCTGCCGGGCGTCCTCCTCGTCGACGTCCATGTCCACGGCAGGACCCGACCAGCCCTGGAGGCCGGGCAGTTCCCATGCGGCAACCGCTTCCACCGCGCCGCCGACGAGTCCGGCGTAGCGCACGGCCCAGCGCAGGGCCTCGTACGAGGACGGCGAGCCGTCGACACCGACCACGACCCGCGGCTCGGAGACGTCCCTGTCCATGTGTCCCACCTCTCCTGCGGCTCTCGCGCCACCCGACCGGTCGTCCCCCTCCTCTCCACGCTGCGCGAGCCGTCGGCACCCCGCCACCGATGAGCCTCCGGGGGCATGACGGACGGCCGCCCGGCCGCGCGTGCGGGCACGTCCCTGCGATCGTCGTCGGATCCCTGCGATCATCGTCGGATCCCTGTGCGATCGTCGTGGGTTCCGCTCGGTGACCTCACACGCGGCGGGCCGCGGGTTCATGCTGGAGGAAGACCAGGACGGTCGAGGAGTGAGTGATCATGCATGCGCGCACGCGCGACGCACTCTGGTTCGGCGGCCGGAGTGCGACCGCGCGGGAACACCGCCGACGGGAGGGGCCGTGAGCAGGCGAGCCCGGGCCCGGCGCCGGGGCGCACGCGCCCGCGCCGGCGACCGGCTGCCGGCCCACGGCACGGCACGGGTCCCGGCACCGCGTCCGACGGCCCGGGCGGCGAGGCCGGGCGCCCGCGGCAAGGCCGGCGACTGGGTCCTGCTGCCCGGCGGCACCTGGCGGCGCGTCGAGACGATCCGGGTGCGCCGCCTGTTCGGCTGACGATCCGGGTGCGCGGCTGATCAGCGGACGGCCGAGTGCGATCGGCCGACCACCCAGGCGCGCCACCCGATCGGCCGACCACCCAGGCGCGCCGCCCGATCGGCCGACCATCCAGGCGTGCCGCCCGTCCGGCCGAGGCCGGACGGGGCCAGGGGCACGGGCACGGGGCCACGGGGCCAGGGCCGTCTCAAGGCAGCAGGCGCTGCTCCTTCGCCACCGCCACGGCGCCCGCGCGCGTGACCACGCCGAGTTTGTCGTAGATACGGCGCAGATGGGTCTTGACCGTGGCCTCGCTGATGTAGAGGGCGCGGGCGATGGCGTGGTTGGGCAGGCCCTGGGAGAGGTGGGCGAGGATGTCGCGCTCGCGGGGTGTGAGGGCGGGGCGGGGGTTGCGCAGGCGGGCCATGACGCGGTCGGCGACCGGGGGTGAGAGGGCGGGGCGGCCCTGGGCGGAGGCATGGATCGCGGTGAAGAGGTCCTCGGGACGCTCTGCCTTCAGCAGATAGCCGGTGGCGCCCGCCTCGATGGCCCGGGTGACGTCCGCGTCGGTGTCGTACGTCGTCAGGACCAGGACGTGCGGGGCCGGTGCGAGGGTGCGCAGGCGGCGGGTGGTCTCCACGCCGTCCATGCCGGTGCCCAGGTGCAGATCCATCAGCACGACGTCGGGCGTCGTCCTGCGGGCCAGCGCCAGCGCCTCCTCGCCGCTGCCGGCCTCGCCTACGACGTCGATGTCCGGCGCGCTGCTCAGGAGTGCCAGCAGTCCGGCGCGCACGACGGCGTGGTCGTCGCAGACCAGGATGCGGACGGGAGCGCTGCCGGTGGCCTCGGGTGTGCCGGTCATCTGGGCTCCAGCGGGATCGCGGCCGACAGGGCGGTTCCCCCGCCCGGCGCCGACTCGATGGTCAGGGTGCCGCCCATCTGCCGCAGGCGGGCACGGATGGCGGGGAGGCCGTGGCCGCGTTCACCGGCTGCCGGGGCCCTGGCGGCGTCGAAGCCCCGGCCGTCGTCCGTCACGTCCAGCACGATCTGGTCGTCCATGCAGGTCAGGGTCAGGATCGCCGCTGTGGCTGCGGCGTGTTCGCGGACGTTGGCAAGAGCGCCCTGGGCGATGCGCAGCAGGGCCGATTCGACGGGGTCGGGCAGCACGGCGGGCGGGGTGCCCTCCGTGTGGACGCGGACGGTGAGCGTGGGCGTCGACTCGCGCTCGGCGACCGCATGCAGGGCCTGGAGCAGACCGCCGCCCTCCGCCAGGTCGGCGGGGGTCAGGTCGTGGACGAAGCGGCGGGCCTCGGCGAGGCTGCGTTCGGCGATCGCCCCCGCCGTACGGACGTGGTCGCGGGCGGTGTCCGGGGCGCTGTCCCACAGGCGGTCCGCGGCCTGCAGGAGCATCCGCTGGCTGGACAGGCCCTGGGCGAGGGTGTCGTGGATCTCGCGGGCCAGCCGTTCGCGTTCGGCGAGGGTGCCCGCGCGGCGCTCGGTGGCGGCGAGGTCGCGGCGGGTGCGGACCAGGTCGGCGATGAGGGCGTCGCGGCGGGCCGACTGGCGCTGCATGACGACGTAGACGGTGGTGGCCACGGCGGCGACGGCCGGGGGCGCGAGCAGGAGGTTGGGGTCCGGCCAGCCCGCGAGGCTCAGCTGGGCCGCCACCGCGAGCGCGGTCAGCAGCGCCACCAGCGGGATCGCGGCGCGCGGCGGGAGGGTGCGCAGGCCGGTGTAGAAGAGGGGCACGGCGCACCAGGCGAAGCTCGGTGCCAGGATCACCAGCAGCGCCCAGGCCGCCACCACCAGGCCGAGCCAGGTCAGCCGGCGCGGGCCGGGACGCGGGCCGAGGGCCGGGCCGAGCACGTACAGCACCGCCAGCAGCACGGAGAGGCCGATGATCCAGGGGGTGCGGGGACCTTCGGCGTGCCGGGCGAGGTAGCGGGCGAGGGAGGCGGCCAGCAGCACGAAGAACGCCGTGTGCATGACGATGGTGAGGGCACGGGTGTCGTCGCGCTCGGGCGTGGTCACGGGTGGCTCCTCCCTCATCCGACTCCCCCTCATCATCGCGCTGAACTGGGCAAACACCCTCCATTGTTCCCTGGCCCGGGATATCGGGGGTCATCCGATCGGATGACCCCCGAGACC
>NZ_JBFAET010000274.1:0-9522 GCF_040642095.1 Streptomyces sp. NPDC020362 | reverse complement strand
TCGTCGTGACAGCTGTCCTGCAACGACGTCGCCGGCGTTGTCCTACACAGCGATCTGCTCGCAACTCCCAATCAGCGGCCGCGTCGTCGCGGGGTGACGGGCGGCCAAGTCGATCGAGCCACCAGCGGCAACCTCATAACAGCCATACCCTGCCACCCCTGGGTGAGCCAACCCTACGAATGGCTCGCTCAGCCCGATCAAGAAGGTAGGACCTCATAAGCCGACGACTCACCAGCGAATCCACGCCCGACTGGCGCGACACCTGAACCTCGAACCAAACAACCTCGCCGGGACAAAACGCTCTTTCACACAGCACGCCTCGCTCTGATCGCCTCCAGGAGCTCACGCTGCCCGGGCAACAGCCTTTGCCGGACTGCGTGCTGACGCTGCTCTTCGAGCCACCGGCCGACCTTCATGCTGTGCACCGAAATTCCCGGCTGAAGCTCGGTCAGCTCAGCCTCTTGTAGTGGTGCGGATGCGCATGGTGCCCCTGGACGAGCGAGCTGAAGGGGCATCATGCGCTGGGCCGTGTCCGCTTCGGCCGGCGTGCTCAACACGTGACCCGCGAGGAGGTCAGCGTGATGAGGGTCACATGAACGAAAAGTCACAGAGCGGGGGGCCCGTCTCATCTCTGTTAACGAACGGTGCAACCGTGACCGCTTGCCCATCTGATGGGCAGTTTCCACGCTCTCTCAAGGCGACCAACGGAGGTAAACGATGGCTTCATCGAGGGGAGCGCGCGTGAAGATCGGGTTTGTCTGTCTTCTCGCCAGCGGGCTGCTCGGTGCCTTTGTGCCGCAGGCGTCCGCAGCTACTGCGTATAGCCCATGGGCATACTACGGGCCGGTTTATGCCCACTACTACAAGAACCGTGCGTGGGTTGGTACGTCTTCGCGCATCTACGCAGTTACCGATGTCTACAACCAAAGTACGACCAACGTTCCCGCGGGCTACATGGGTGCACTGGCCCGGCTCTACAGGAACCAAGTCCTGTGCACTCAGACCGGCTATGCGTACAACACCGGTCCGGCGGCTGGTATGAGCGTGCCAACGACAGGCAATGCCTGCGGCAGTGGCGCGTACTACAGCTACGGGGTCAGCAAGGCGTACAACGGGAACGGGTACAACGCCTACTTCACGTACGAGTCGCCTCATGTGTCGGCCACTGCGACGGCAGGCGGAACGGTAGGCGCAAATGGCTCCGACAGTCCGACAGGGTCCACCCGTTCCGAAGCCGTGCCGACCTGGCACAGGAACAGGCAAGGGCAAACCTACGGATCCAGCATGGATGCGACAATGCTGCAAAATGAACCGGATCTGATGCAGGCGTACGCGACAAATGGGAAGGTCGGATACGTGAAACGAGTGGATCTCGAATCCGAGCCAAACCCGAAGTCACCGCAAGAGGCTCTGGCCGCACAGGCCAAACTGGCTGGAGAAAGCCGGGCTATTTCCGTCTACGCAGTAGACGGGATCACCAAGATCGGTGTGTTCGTGGCGAGCCACGTCCCGCGCGGCACAATCCCGGGCATCCGCTGAGCTACCGAACCCGCGGCGGCCCAGCCTTCCCGCCTGGAAAGCTGGGCCGCCGAGGGATTCGTTCGGTGCTGGCCGAAGCACTTCCAGACGCAACGTCTGGCAGCGCCATACCCCGGGGAGTTCCCGCCGGTTGACATTCATAGGGGCATCAAACACGGCTGCGTCTTCCTCGGTATTGTGACAGGAGCCGTTGTCGTGCTCTGGCTCGGGACGTGATGGCCTCGAGCAAGCTTTAGCCGATGAGGGTCTGCTTCGGGCGAACTACGCAGAACTCGTTTCCTTCCGGATCGGCCAGCACGGTCCAAGATTCGTTGCCGCTCTGCCCGACATCCACCCTGCGGGCGCCGAGTGCGAGGATGCGCTCGATCTCGGCCTCCCGGTCCTGCGCGGCGGACGTTAGATCGAGGTGGAGGCGGTTCTTGGCGACCTTATGGTCTGTCACCGGCATGAAGCAGATGCCCAGCGGCGCGTTTTCGTCCGGTCCGACCACGACCTCCCGTTCCCGCTCGGACAGGATCCGCCAACCCAGCACCTCGGCCCAGAACCGGGCCAGGGCGGGCAGGTCGTGGGCGTCGACAACGATGTGGTGCAGTGATAGAGGCATGTCGGCCAGTGTGCCCCGTGATCGGCCGGACAAGTCCTCGTACTTCAGTCGGGCTTCCGTAATTTTCCTGGTCAACGGCTCGTGACCAAGCGGTGAACTGGTCCCGATGGCGGAGCCGCCACCAAGTACGCGCTCGGCGTTGTTACTGCGTGCGGCGCGGGCGTACGGCCGCGGGATGGGTGGACCAAGACCGTCCCGTTCACGCCAAACCCCCGCTGCACTCCTCACTGCTGGGCTGTTGACCAGGAAGAATGCAGGAGTCCGGCTGGAGTGCCATGGGAACGGGCCGATGTCACAGGCGGGTTCCGTTGACGACCAGTGCCACGCCGATGTTGTCACGCGTGGCTCGGGAGTACGGACAGACCTGGTGGGTCGTCCTGACCAGTTCGCCCGCCTGCTCGTCGGTGACCGAAGGCAGCGAGATGTGCAACTCGACGCCGAGCTCGAAGCGGCCGCCGTCGACGGGGATCAGCGAGACGCGCGAGTCGATCACCGCGTCGTCCGCTTTCAGCTGGCTGCGCTGGCCGACCAGGGCGAGTGTCGTACCGAAGCAGGCGGCGTAACCGATCGCGAAGAGCTGTTCGGGGTTGACGCCCTCACCGTCCCCGCCCAGCTCCTTGGGCTGCCGCAGCTCCAGATCCAGCCGTCCGTCAGTCGTGCGCCCGTGGCCGTTCCTGCCTCCGGCGACGTGCGCCTGCGCCGTGTACAGCGCCTTGGTCATCGCGCAACTCCCTTCGTGATTACTGAAATATGAACCTGTCACTTCAAAAACAAGAAGTCAATGACGTACGATCACAAACCTCACGACGACGGGGAGGGCAGATGGCGAGGTTAAAGATCGGCTATCTGCTGCCGACACGCGACCAGTCCGTTCTGGGTGAGCACGACCTGGGGCGGCTCGTCGCTCAGGCGCGACGGGCAGAGCAGCTGGGGCTCGACTCGGTCTGGGCGGGCGACAGCCCCGTGACCAGACCGCGCGCGGATCCGCTGCTGTTGTTGGCCGCTGCAGCCCAGGCCACCGAGCGGGTCGCGCTCGGCACGGCGGTGCTTCTGCCGGCGCTGCGCCATCCGATCCTGCTGGCGCACCAGCTCGCCACCCTAGACCGGCTGTCGGGAGGACGACTGATCGCGGGCATGGGCGGCGGGTTCTCGAACCCGAGCACCCAGGCCCAATTCGCGGCGGTCGGCGTCGGCTTCGAGCGCCGCATCAGCCGCAGGGAGGAGTCGATCGACGCCATGCGCCAGCTCTGGTCGGGGGAGGCGGTGTCGTACCAGGGCGAGCACTTCGCCTTCGAGGATGTGCGGATCGCGCCTCTGCCGTCCCGTCCGGGAGGGCCGTCGATCTGGCTGGCGGCAAGCGGCGCACCAGCGCTGCGGCGCGTGGCCCGCCTGGCTGACGGCTGGCTTCCTTATCAGCCCGCGGCGACGACGTACGCGCAGGAGCGCGAGGTCATCGAGGCTGCCATCGAGCAGGCCGCGACGCCCCGTTCGGTCACCCCGGCCCTGTACGCGACGCTCTGCCTGGACGAGAACCCGGGAAACGCGCGCTGGCGCCTGCAAACGAGCATTGAGCGCTACTACAACGTGCCACTCGAGTTCATCGCCTCCATCCAGGCCGTGTTCGCCGGTACCGCCCGTCAGGCCGCCGACTGGTTGACCGGTTACGTCGCGGCCGGCGCCCGTCACCTCGTGATCCGCCTGGCGACCGATGACCACGACGCGGGACTGGAGGAGTTCGCCGACCAGGTTCTGCCCCTGCTGCGTGCGGAGAATCACCGATGACCACGTTCGTACTTGTCCACGGCGCCTGGCACGGCCCGTGGGCCTGGGACCGGATCGTCCCGCTGCTGCACGACGCTGGGGTACACACGATCACCCCGGACCTCAGCACCGTGGGGGACCACGGGCTCCACGACCATGCAGAGGCGGTCGTCGCCGCACTCGACACCGCGCAGGAGGAGGGCAAGCTGGTGCTGGTCGGGCACAGTTACGCGGGCCTGGTCGTACGGGAGGCCGCAGACGCACGGCCGAATGCCGTCGGCCATATCGCCCTCGTGGACGGATGGGCGGGGCGCGACGGCGCAAGCATGTTCAGCCTGGCCCCTGACGCCTTCGTCAACGCGGTGCGTACGGCGGCCCGGACCCGAGGGGACGGCTGGCGGATCCCGCCCCCGCCGCCCGGGGCGTTCGGCATCGCCGACCCCGACACCGCAGCCTGGCTGGCCGCGCGCATGCTCCCCCAACCGCTGCGCACGTTCACCGAGCCCACGCGCCTGAGCACGGCCGTCGACCGGATCCCCGGAACTGCCATCCACTGCAGGCCGCAGACCTATCCCTTCGACCGGTTCGGCGAGGCCGTCGGATACCGGACCCATGCGCTGGACGGCCCACACGACGTGATGCTGACCGATCCGAAGCCGCTCGCCCGGATACTCCTCGATGTTTGCTTTCTTCAAGAAGCGGAAGCGTGAAGTCTAGAATGACGAAGTGGAACAGCGAACGTACAACCAGTACTGCGCGACCGCGCACACCCTCGACCTCATCGGCGAGCGCTGGACGCTGCTGTTGATCCGCGAGCTTCTGACCGGACCCAAACGGTTCGGCGACCTGCAGACCAGCCTGCGCGGCCTCGGCACCGGACTGCTGGCCGCCCGCCTGAAACACCTGGAACGCGAGGGACTGGCACACAAGATCACGCTCCCGCCGCCCGCCCGGACCCCCGCATACGCCCTCACCGAGGCAGGCGAGGAACTCGGACCGGCGATCCTCGAACTGGCCCGGTGGGGCCTGAAGTGGGCGATGGCCGAACGGCGCGCGAGCGAGACGTTCCATCCGGGCTGGGCGGTGCTCGGCCTGCGAGCCTGTTTCGAGCCTGAGGCCGCGGCCGGACTCCACGCGGTGTACGAATTCCGTATCGACGACGAACTGTTCCATGCCCGGATCGATGACGGAGCAATCGAGACGCTGCACGGACCAGCCCAGCACCCGGACGCAATCATCACGATCAGCCAGGAGGCATTCCTCCGCCTGACCAGTCAGGACCTCTCATTCGCGGAGGCGATCGAGACCGGTGCTGCGTCATCGTCTGGCGACGAGGGGGCCCTACGCAGGCTCAGGGGTTTGTTCCGCCTGCCGGCCCCGCATGCCCGGAAGCCGGACCAGGCTTCTCCCTGATCAAGAGTCTCCGCGCTGCATGGAGTGGTACGGCTCGCCGGCGGAGGCCTGGGACTCCGGCGCCGACGGGTGGACGGCAATGGAGCGGGAGGCCTACGCCAACGACCTCGGCGACGACCGGGAGCTGATCGCGGTGTCCGCTGCCACCAACCGGTCCAAGACCGACCAGGACCCCAGCACCTGGCTTTCCCCGGGCATCGGCTACCGCTGCCAGTACGTCACCGACTGGGTCGCGGACAAGATCCGCTGGGGCTTGAGCATCGGCCCCGTGGAGCAGTCCGCTCTCGCGGACCTTCTCGACAGCTGCCCTGACATTCCCATCGCTGTCATCCAGGCCCGCTGACCCGTTCTTCGAGCCTGCCCGCGGCCTGGCGCGCTTCGCCGTGGGCTTGGGGTCCTTGTACGGGGCCTGCCGCTGTCGCGGCCGGTCAGCGATGCCATGGGTGTCGGTGTGGCGGAGAGGGCAGGATTCGAACCTGCGTGGACCCCCGAGGGGGTCCGACCGTGAGGTGTGCTCGCTGGTCCCCGATCAACCGCTCCGGGCACCTCTCCCTTGTTCCCGGCCCCGGGTGGTGTCCGGTGCCGTTCACGTGAACAACAGTGGCAGGGGCCCCTGACGGGGTGCTGACGGGCCTGGCAGTCCCTGGCTGTGGACGCGCAGTTCAGAGGTCTGCGGATCGGCTGTTCCTCGGAACGGTGTGGTTGTGGTGCCCGCCTTGCTGGTGCGCTCCGGGTGGTGAACGGCCCGTTGATGCCTCAGCATGATCTGACTGCCGGCCGCCTGTGCAGTTGCGCCTTTCGGCCGCCTCTGGCTGGCCCTGTCCTGCCGTGTGTCAGCTTGGGGAGGGCCAGAGCTGCTGGTCCTGGCAGGCCTGGTGCCGGCCCGGCCCATGTCCTCAAGGTGGTACTGGTGGAAACGGATGCTGTGGTCTTCGGTAGCGCTGAGCACCTTGATCGGGACCGTGACGAGCCCGAACGAGATGGCGCCTGACCAGATGGTTTAAGGCATCGCAGACCTCCACGACTCCCCGGGCAGCACCAGTGCAGGGACTCACATTCGTCC
Source organism: Streptomyces sp. NPDC020362 (assembly GCF_040642095.1). Classification (NCBI taxonomy): domain Bacteria; kingdom Bacillati; phylum Actinomycetota; class Actinomycetes; order Kitasatosporales; family Streptomycetaceae; genus Streptomyces; species Streptomyces sp. NPDC020362. The sequence goes on along the minus strand of NZ_JBFAET010000274.1, from coordinate 3,142 downwards.
CGGAATCTCACGGCTGATGCCGGATGGAAGCCGGATCCGACGTGGCGCTGAGACGTGCAGGTCGTGCCTGAACCTCGTTCGAATCGAAACGCCGACACCTGGAAGGTCAAGCGGCCGCGGCGGGAACAGCCGGTCCGGCCGCCACTGTTGCATCGACCGAGGGACCGGCGCCGCACGGGCGGGGAACACGGAGACCACGAGGTCGTCCGCCCCGACAGGATCCGGGCCCCGGGATCGCGGTACGCCCGCCGCGCACTCGAACCAAGACGCATTTCTGCAGGAGGACTGTTTCATGACTGACCAGCCTTTGACGCTCATGGCAGTGCACGCGCACCCCGACGACGAGGCCACCGGTACCGGAGGGATCCTCGCGCGGTACGCAGCGGAAGGCATCCGCACGGTTCTCGTGACGTGTACCGACGGCGGTTGCGGTGACGGACCGAAGGGTGTCAAGCCGGGCGATCCCGGGCACGATCCGGCGGCCGTCGCCTTGATGCGCCGTCGGGAACTCAAAGCGAGCTGTGACGTCTTGGAGGTCAGCGATCTGGAGATGCTGGACTATGCCGATTCCGGGATGACGGGCTGGCCGAGCAACGACGCCCCCGGATCCTTCTGGCAGACCCCCGTGGAGGAAGGCGCCGCCCGACTCGCGGAACTCATGCGGCACTACCGGCCCGATGTGGTCGTCACCTACGACGAGAATGGCTTCTACGGCCACCCCGACCACATCCAGGCCAACCGCATCACGATGGCGGCGCTGGAGATGACCGCGCTGACACCGAAGGTGTACTGGACGACGATGCCCCGCTCGATGATGCAGCGGTTCGGTGAGATCATGCGCGAGTTTCATGAGGACATGCCGGAGCCGGATCCTGCCGAGGCCGCCGAGATGGCCGAGATCGGCCTGGCCGACGAGGAGATCACCACGTGGGTGGACACCACCGCATTCAGCGGTCAGAAGTTCGACGCGCTGGCCGCGCACGCCAGTCAGGGCGAGAACATCTTCTTCCTCAAGATGGGCAAGGAGAGGTTCGGCGAGTTGATGGGCATGGAGACCTTCGTACGTGTCCAGGACGCCACCGGCGCGGCCGTACCCGAGAACGATCTCTTCGCCGGACTGCGCTGATCCGCCCGTCCGACTGGGGCCCGGTGCCGGGGCTGGCCCCCACAAGGGACCGAGCCGGCTGTCCCGGCCGGGCGGACACGCGGGGTTCAGCGCATCCGGACCGCTGTGACCACCCCGTCGCCCACTTCCCGTAGATCCACCGCGAAGTCACCAGTCGCCGCCAGGAGGGAGCGGAAAGCGGTGAGCTGTTCGCGGTGGCTCACGGCGTTGTCCACCGCCACGATGCCGCGCGGCGTCAGTGTCCGGCGCACCTGCGGCCAGTACTCCACGCACACGGGTCGTTCGGCGTCCAGGACGACGAGGTCGACCGACGCATCCGGCGTGCGCTCCAGCACCTTGCCCCCGTCGTCGTGCACGACGTCCACGTGCTCCCACACCCCGGCGCGTTCGAGGTTGCGCTGGGCTGCCTCGACCTGGACCGCGTCCGTTTCGACCGTGGTCAGCCGACCCCCGGTATCTCGCACGGCGTCGGCGAACCAGATGGCCGAATGGCCCTTGGAGGTACCGATCTCCAGCACGGACTTACCGTGCTGGGCCCGGATCAGCAAGGCGACGGGTCCGCCGCCTCCGGCGTCATGTTGCGCAACCGCAGCAACCGCAGCAGCCGCAGTAACCGGTCGGCCAGCGGCCCGTCGTGCGCCCGGCCCTCCCGGTAGAGGCTGTCTGATGGTGGGCGGCGCAGTCACGAACAGGCGTGGAGCTGGAGGGCTCCGAGGCGATCAGCCCAGGTCGAGAGGGAGTGACCTCTGTTGTAGACGAGGCTCTGCTGAGGAGACGCCATTCGACTGTGGGGCGTCACCAATCCCGCCCGCCCGTCATTCATAGAACTCCGTACCTTGCCCGAGGGACATCACGGATGGGTGACTACTTCACCGTATCTACATATCTGACGCCGCGTCTGGCGCTACGGTCGGCCCTCCAATGCATCCTGGGGGGACACATTGAGCAACCCGTACACCACGCCGCCGCAGCCGTCAGCGCCTACGGTCCCAAGGTGGGCGCGGAAGAGGTATGTACTGCCCGCGATCGGTCTAGCCTTCTTTCTCGGCATCGGCGCCGGCGCCAACGGCCAGGACAACGGGACCGACGCGAAGCCGACAGCTGACAAGGTGCGGCCGACAGCCGTGATCACCACGACGGCTACGGCCACGGAGACCGCGACACCAGATCCTGCGCCGACGGTGACGAAGATGGTCAAGGTGAAGGTGACCGTCACCGCGCACGCGGCCGCCGCGGATTCGGGAAGCAGCGTGGGTTCGTCGGGCGGATCGTCCGGGGGTGGCGGCTCAAGCTCCTCGGGTGGTTCCAGCACAGGAAACGGTGCCACCGCCCTCTGTAACGACGGCACCTACTCCTACGCCGCGCACCACCAGGGCGCTTGCTCGCACCACGGGGGCGTGGCCATCTTCTACAGGTAGGCCTGTAGGGGGCAACGATCGGCCCGACCAGCGGTGTTGGCTGGCCGGGCGGCTTAGAGCTCGCGCAGATAGGTGGCGTGGGGAGCCCTGGCAGCACGGAGGGCACAGGTTCCGGTGATCATGGAGTTGCGACGTTCTGTGATCGCTGGGGGAGACTGTGCCCGTCCTGCCGTCATGGCTGACCGACCCGCTCTGGGACCAATTCGTCGCGCTGCTGCCCGAGCTTCCTACGGTCGATCCGGCCCACCCGTTGGGCTGCCACCGCCGCCGCATCAGCGACCGGATCGTGTTCGACAAGTTGCTGCAACTGCTGCGGTTCGGCTGCTCCTACCAGGCGATCGCCGGCACGACCTGCTCGGCGACCACCATTCGCAACCGGCGTGACGAGTGGATCGCTCTCGGCGTCTTCGCCCAGCTCAAGCAGATTGCACTCCAGTCCTACGACCGGATCGTCGGGCTCGTGCTCGACCGGATCGCCATCGACGGCTCCATCACCAAGGCCCCCGGCGGCGGCGAGGCCGCTGGACGCTCACCGGTCGACCGGGGCAAACGGGGTCTGAAGCGCTTGGGCATGACGGATGGTGATGGAATCCCGCTC
>NZ_JBFAET010000273.1:0-9543 GCF_040642095.1 Streptomyces sp. NPDC020362 | reverse complement strand
ACAAGCTCGTCTGTGACGCAGACAGTCACACGGCCCAGGTGACCATGCGCCCGGCCCAAGGTACGTCCTTCGTCAAGGGAGACAAGATCAAGGTCACTGTCTTCTACTTCGACAACGACGGGTTCAGCTACGCCAACGAGACGGCTGTCACCGTTCTGTAGGCGGGCCTGCGTCCCGGCAACGTTGGCTCTGAGAACACGCAGCATCAGGACTGCCGGGTTCTCCTGCGGCGCGGGCAGCTCGGACGGGGTGCCCGCGCCGTGACTGGCATCGCCATGGACCTCGCACGGGCGGTCGGGCGGTACAGGCTCGCGGCACCGGCGCCGTGACGGTGGGCCACCGCGTAAGGGGTGGCCCACCTCTTCGCGTGCAGTGGGTGGCCATACGAGGGGGAAGGCGGCCGGCCGAAACGCCCCAACGACCGTGTCGGCCCCGCTTGTTACGAGTGGCTCTGCAGTGGACGTGTTTGTGGTGGCTTGTGTGGGCAAGGACCGTTTGCTTGGCCGCCTGCCGGTGGTGTGAGCGGGGCGCGTGCGGCGTCTGTCTCCTGGCGTGCTGGGTTGTGTGGTGTGCGGGCATGGCGCGCCGGTGGGTAGTGCTGCGCTGCGGGGGCTCGGGTGGTGCCCTCCGGCGTATGAGGCTTTCTCCGAGTACGGGGCGTACGGAACTACGTACTGCAATACGTGGATTCCCTCATTCATTTCGACCGCGTTGTCTGCCAGGGTCGGCACTGCCTGATCACCCGGCCGGAGCGTGGACGATGCCCGGTCGGGTGTGAGACAAGGAGGAGGCCGGGTGCGGAGCAGAGGGTCGACTTTCGGTGTGGCGTCGCTGAATGTCTGCTGTGGATTGGCGAACTCGCTGCCGCCGGTGAAGGAGCGGGCCGTGGAGTTCTGCCGACGTCTTGAAGCGGCGGACGTGGACATCGTGAACTTTCAGGAGGTCTGGACGCCTGGCCTGCCGGCCTTTCTCCGGACTCATCTGCCGTCATTCCCGTTTGTGGCCCACAAGGCCGGGGCGCTCGGTCAACCAGCAGGTGGCCTGGCCTCGTTCTCCCGGCTGCCGCTGCGGTCAGCCGAATACGTGTCGTTCCGTGGCGTGCGGTCGCAGGGCGGAAGCCCGATCTTCCGCGCGGCCACGTCTGCCGGGGCCTGTCTGCAAGGCTTGCTGGTCTTCGAGGTGCCGGCGTTTCGTACGGTGGTGGGGAACGTGCACCTGACCGCGAACAGGGACGGGAAGTGGTCGGACGGCAACCGGTACGAAGCCCTTCAGACGGAGCAGGTGAAGCGGGTCCACGAGGTCTTGGACCGGTCCCGCCGCGTAGACACTGCACTGGTGATCGCCTGCGGTGATTTCAACCTTCCCAGCGACTGCGGTCTGTATGACGCAGTGGTGGACAGCGGCGTCTGGCACGATCCGTTCGCCGCAGCAGATGTGCCGACCTTCCATGCCGACCTGCTGCCCGCCCATGCGCGAGCCCACCGGGTCGACTATCTGCTCGTCGAGGGCGACCTCGATCGTTACCCGGTCACGGGTACGGATCTCCTGTTCACCGAGCCGGTCGCGCTGCCCTCCGGCGGCACCGCATACCTCTCCGATCATGTGTCCCAAGTGGTTCGGTTCACCGTGCCAGGTCCCCCGGAGTACGGGCACGCCCAGGTGGATGCAGCCGCCCGATCCCTGAGGCCGCCGTACGGTCTTGATCCCGACGCAGGCCCGTACGGAACGTACCCACGCAGGCCACGCAAGGGCCGACGCCGGTCTCCCGCCCGGCACACGCCGATCACGGCATACGTCGGACCTGCCGGGACGGGAAAGACGCTCCGGGCGCTCTACGAGTCGAGACCGGTCTGCCTGGGAAGGGAGGGACTCACCTCCGGCGAGGTCTACTGGATCAACGCCCGCGACGAGGAGTCCCTGGAGACCGGTCTCACCAACCTGGCCGTCGAAGCGGGGGCTACGCCGAGGCAACTGCAAGCAGCCCGCGACGGCAGGAAGCCGCTGGAGGACCTGGCGCTCGCTGCCCTGGAAAGGAGTCGAAGCATGGTGGAGGACCGATTCCTCGTGCTGGACGGTCTGGACGACCCTACGATGCTCGCCAGGGCGCACTCCGCGACCGGGATCCTCCGTCAGGGCGTCCCACACCGCCGCCGCAGCCACATCATCGTGACCTCCCGCGTCAGCGATCCCGGGGCCTGGGGACCCTGGATCAGGCGGGTGCCCGTCGAGGCGTAGAAGCCGGCCACAGATGACATCCCTGGCCCGGACGGTCACACGCGTCAGCGTGGTGGCGTTCATCGGCGGTTCCCCGTCCCCTCAGTCCTGGAGGTTCACGAAGCGGAAACGGTGCCGTTGGAGTTGGGCTTCTTCTGCTCGACCTTGAGCTTTCCGTCGACATAGATGCGGCACACAGTCCCGGCGGGCGCGTGGCTGACCCCCACCTGGTTGAAGCCGAACCCGACGTTCTGTGCGCGCTTCCACGGCAGGCTCCGCCCGCTCACTGTGTCGTCGGTGTTGTCCCCGGCGAAGCTGTAGGAGATGTCCGCGGCCGCAGGGCCGGTGACTTCCATCTTCACGTCCCAGCTCTTGGCGAACAGGCCGCAGCCGGTCAGGGACACGGCTGCCACGGTGGCGGCGCCGGCCGCCAGCAGGGACGTGACACGAGGACGCAAGGAACCGGACTGCATGAAAACTCCTGGAGATCGGCTGAACCGTTCGTCGGTACGCAGATGATCGGGAACGGCCGTCACCGTCGTGCCCGTCTACCGGGCCGGCCGCCAGTGGACGACCTGCGCGATGTCCCTGACCGCGGCGGGAGTCTCGCTGCTCACCACATCACTGGTGCAAGGCACGGTGCTGCAGCGCACCCCGGGCTGGGCCGAACTCGTCGGCCTGCTCGGTGTGTTGTGCCTGTCGTGTCGCTACGGGCGGCCGCTGCAGCTCACGCTGTCGGCCCCCGCGTCGTTCGCAGCCGTCGTGCGGCTGGCCGACCGGGCGCCGTCGCTGTCGTCCGGGCCGGTGCTGGACCGGCTCGACGGGCTGTTCCCGCTCTTGCCGGCCGCCTTCGCACTGCTCGGCGGCTATCTGCGCACCGAGGACGGCCGACGCCGCACCGCTGCCGAGCGGGTGCGCCACTCCGAGCGGCTCGACCTGGCCCGCGACCTGCACGACCACGTCGCCCACTACGTCACCGCCATCGTCGTCCAGGCCCAGGCCGGGGAACACACCGCGGCACGCGACCCGGACACCGCACGCCAACTGTTCGCCAACATCGAAAAGACGGGGCAGGAGGGACTGGCGGCCATGAGCCGCATGGTCCGGCTGCTGCGCGAACCCGGCGCCGAGCAACAGGCCCCGGTCACCCCTGCCATGACCACCGTCGAGAACCTCGTCCGACGCTTCTCCACCCCCGGACAGCACGCCTGGCTGAACGTCGAGGACGGCCTGGACAGCACCGCCTGGTCCCCGCAGCTCGCCCGGTCCGTGGAACGTGTCGTCCAGGAAGGCCTGACCAACATCCGCAAACACGCCCGCTCGGCCACCACCGTGCATGTTCTGCTGACCGCCGACGGGGACCGGCTGGTGATCCGTGTGCGCGATGACGCGGCTCGGCAGCAGCGCGGCCGGATACGGTTCAGACCGGGCGGCTTCGGACTGGTCGGCCTGACCGAACGGGTGGCCGAACTGGGAGGAGAGCTCACCAGTGGGCCGATGCCCGAGGGCGGCTGGGAACTGGCGGCCTCGCTCCCCATGAAGTGAGGTACGCGCCCCGACCCCTCGCGTGCGGCATCCCGTACGCCGTGAAGAGACGGAGTGAGGAGACGCCTTGAGTGTGTCAGTGGTGATTGCCGATGACCAGGAGATGGTGCGAACGGGCTTCCGTCTCATCCTGGAGAGCCAGGAGGACATCCGCGTGATCGCAGAGGCCTCCGACGGTGTGGAGGCCGTCGAGGCGGTCCGCCGACTGCGGCCGGACGTCTGCCTGATGGACATCCGCATGCCCAAGCTCGACGGCCTGGAGGCGGCGAAGCTGCTGCGCCAGGACGAGACGAAGATCGTCGTCGTCACCACCTTCGACCTCGACGAGTACGTCTACGGTGCGCTGAAGGCCGGCGCCAGCGGCTTCGTGGTCAAGAACTCCGGACCCCGGCTGCTGATCGAGGCCGTGTATGCCGCCGTCAACGGCGACTCTCTCATCTCCCCTTCCGTGACCGTACGGTTGCTGGAACACCTCGGCCGGCCCTCCCGCGCCCGCACCAGGGACGCGGCCGCACGACGGCTCACCCCGCAGGAGCTCAAAGTGGTGAAACTGGTCGCCCGCGGCCGCACCAACCACGAGGTCGCCGAAGACCTGACGCTGTCCCTCAGTACGATCAAGAGCCACCTCAGCCGCATCCAGGACAAACGCCCGGCCCGTAACCGAGTGGAGATCGCGGCGTGGGCCTGGGAAAACGGCATCGTGGACTGAGCAGAGCCCTGCGCCTAAACCACCTGTGACACGCTGAGCTCCCAGCCGCAGCCGGTCTAACACCGGCCGCCCGGTTGCCGGGCCTGCTGCCGACCATCGCCGAACGAGTCGCCCGTGATGGGCTGTCACCGTCTTGGCACGGCCGGGGTGCGAGGCTGTGGGCTGTGGTGGGGTGAGTCGGAGCGGCCCCGGTCACTCCGTGCGGTGGATCCACGTCAGGGCGAGTTCCACGACCCAGGTGCCCGCTGCGTCGGGAGCGGGCGGAGGTGCGCCGACGAACACGAGTTTCTGTGACGCCGGCTGCGGCGAGGGTGGGCAGGTGCTCCGGTGTGGCGTCGCTCAACGCGACGGCAACGTTGAGTTCGTCGAAGGCACGGCCGTGGCGGGCGCACTCGTCGGCGAGGACGGCCAGGCGCGAGCGGACGTCGGCCGCCGGGACGCTGAAGGCTTACCAGCCGTCGGCGAGCGCGGCCGCGCGGCGCAGGGCGGCGTCGCTGTTGCCGCCGACCACGACCGGGAGCCGGCCCCCGCGCAGCGGCCTCGGGTTGACCCGGATCGCGTCGAAGCGGGTGAACTCCCCCGATACCGAGGCTGAACCGCCCGGTTGAGAGCACGTCGAGTGCGGTGGACTGGACCAGGGCCCGTGTGGCGTTGTGATCACGTCGCGGGAAAGGGATTGGAGGGGTGATGATCAAGCTGGTAGCTTGCGGTTGACCGTGACGCCACCCGAGGAGGTGAGACCCATGAACGCTGTATCCACGTGGGTGCTCCCCCTTCCCGTCACGGCCGGGCGATTGACGTAGGCGTCGCCGGGAGCGCTTGGACAACAAGGCACTCCCGAAAGGCAACACCTATGCACTCTTTGCAGTTCACCGCCGAGTCGTCGTCCAACGGCATGGTCGAGCGCGACTTCACCGTGGGCGAGGTCCCCGGCGTCCTCTGGTCGCCGGCCTCTGGCGCCGATCGCGCGCCTCTGGTGCTGATGGGGCACGGCGGCGGCAACCACAAGAAGCATCCGGCGATGTCGAGCCGGGCGGAACTCCTGGTGACCGGCTGCGGCTTCCATGTCGCGGTCATCGACGCGCCCGGTCACGGCGACCGACCGCGGACGGCACACGACGAGGAGGAAATCACCGAGTTGTTCCGGGCAAGGGCGGCGGGCGAGCCGGAAGGACCGATCGTCGTCCGCTACAACGCCCACCTGGCGGAGCTCGCCGTGCCCGAGTGGCGAGCGACCCTGGACGCCCTCCAGGAACTTCCGGAGATCGGCGCCGTCGGACCGGTCGGCTACTGGGGCATCAACATGGGCACCGCAATCGGCGTGCCGCTGGTGGTGGTTGAACCCCGGATCACGGCCGCCGTCTTCGGTCAGCACTGGCCCGATATTCTGGCCGAGCAGGCGGAGCAGATCACGATTCCGATCGAGTTCGACATGCAGTGGGACGACGAGCACATCTCGCGTGAGGAGGGCCTCGCGCTGTTCGACGCCTTCGCCTCGAAGGAGAAGACCCTGCATGTCAACGCGGGCCAGCACAAGCAACTGCCCAGGTTCGAAGCCGACAGCGCGGTCCGGTTCTTCGCCCGACACCTCCGCCCAGCGGTGATCGCGTCGGCCTGACGTGTGCGGTTGCGGCGTCCGGCTTGGCAGCAGGGTGCCGCATCCGCTGCCTCGCGCTGAAGCTGCGCCAGTTGGTGGGTTGGTGATCAGTGTCCTGTCCCGGATCAGTGAGGGCGGGGCGAGCAACTGACCTGTGGTGCCGACGGTTGAGTGGGACAGGTTCGCGGTCGGCGTCCCGCTCAACCATGGGCAGCCGCCTCTAAGATTGATCGCGGAAATCCATCGACCGGCCCGGAGATGCCATGACCTTGCAGATGAAGTTGGTTGCGATAACGCTGGATTGCGCTGATCCGCCGGCTTTGGCGGCGTTCTATCAGCAGGCCACCGGCCTTGAGCCGCACCCGAAGTCGGACGCCGATTTCGCGGGCCTCAACGGTGAGCACGGTCTCTTCATCGGTTTTCAACGAGTCGACGACTACCGGGCTCCGAGCTGGCCCGACCAAATCGTTCCCCAGCAGCTTCACATCTGTTTCAAGATCGAGGGGGACTTGGACGATGCCGAGGCCCGGCTGCTGAAGTTGGGTGCGGGCAAGCCGGATCACCAGCCACACCGGGACAAGGCGCGGGTCCTCACGGATCCGGCTGGGCATCCCTTCTGCATCAGCACACGCTGATGGCCAGAAGCGGACATCGAGCCCTTGGACGGAGGCGCGGCGGGCTCGACCATCTTGTGACCGGCGGGCTGCTTCGGAGGTGTCCCGCAGCCGCCGTCGGCCGGGTTCGAAGATTGGCCCGCGGCGGTCTGCCCGCTCGAAGGGACCGAGGAGGCGCTGTGGTCGCCGTTGGCGCCGCCGGCACTGTCGTCCTCGGGGCCGCACGCCGTGAGGCCCGCGAGAGCGACGGCCCCCACCACAAGACTGCTGATGAGATGTCGAGTCGGCTTCATTGAGGTCCCCCCGTTGGCGGCGTACGCCGCCCGAGTCTGGCTGTGCGCAGTCAGCGTTCTGACCGCGGCGAGGGGAACCTACGCGCGGTTTCAGCGCGTGGGTGTGCGAGACGTGCAGACGTCCTTGTCCTTGTGTGCGGCGTTGGAGCGCATCGCCTGGTAGCGGTGTTCCGTGGGGGTGACGCCATAGGCCTCGCGGAAGGCGCGGCTGAAGGCAGGGGGATTGGCAAGACCCCAGCGGGAGGCGATCGCTTGCACCGGGTGCCCGCACAGTTCTGGGCGGGCGAGGTCGGTGTGGCAGCGCTCGAGCCGATGCCTGCGGATCGACGCGGCCACGCTTTCCTCCTGCCCTTCGAAAAGTGCGTACAGGCTGCGCAGCGAGATGTTGTGGTGCGCGGCGATCAGTCGTGGAGTCAGGTCGGCGTCGGCCAAGTTGTGTTGGATGAAGGCGTTGACTTGCTCGAGGAGCGTGTGGGGGTGGGCCTCGGGTGGTACCTCGTCGAGGACACCGAGTTGTTGTGCGAGGCAGGCTGAGGTCAGCTCGAGGACGACGGCTCCGAGCCGGTCGCGTTCCCGCTGCCCGCAGTCGGGGCCGTAGGTGTCCAGCGTGGTCAGGAAGTTGGCCAGGACGGCTCCCAATCCCGAACCTGCCTTGAGGCGTTGTCCGAGAATCCGGTCCACCCGGTGTGCCCGCAAAGACAGTGTGGTTCTCGGCACATGCAGGATCAGAGCCTGAACTGTACTTCCCGGTGCGAAGGCGCCGGCCTCGAAGGGGCGGGAGGTGTCCCACACCACCATGTCCCCTGCCGTGAGGGTCGCCGCATGGTCACCTTGAGAGATCTGCATGGTGTTCCGGGTCACCATCCCCAGCTGGTACTGCTCCGGGCCGCCTCTCCTGATGAGCGCCTCGGTACGGCGCGATCGCAGAGGAGAGTGCGCAAACCTCGATATCTGCGCCGTGCCGAGGTCCACGGCAGCGGCTTCCGCGTGGAAACCCGTCGTATGGTCGGTGCTGACGGCCAAAGGCATCACCGCGCTGGCCAGTGTCTGGGTGAACCACTCGAACCTGTCCGCTTCCGTCACCGCAGCAGCCGAAACGCCCTGCCAGATCACTGGCCCCCCATTCTGGTCCTACCCAGTGATCTATCACGCTCTCCGCATCCTCACGGGCTGCGGGCGCCTCTCTGCTGCGGGCTCGACCTGGGCGTCCACTGGCCAGGCCGCGGACGGTGAGATCACGGCGTCCGATAGACGCCAGCCATACGGTGGCGAGGCCGCGACGATGGCCCTATGAATACGATGAGTGGGCGCCGGAAGGTGCTGGCCCTTCTACAGCGGTTCTTCGCGGCCGAAGTTGCATATCTGGCGGCCGGAGGACCGGGTCACGCACGGTTCGACGACGTGGCGGACTGCCTCACCGGCGACGTGACCCTTCACCAGGCGGAGAGTCTCCCCTACGGAGGCGTCTACCGAGGCCCCGCCGGTGTCGAACGGTTCATGGAAGAGATGAGCCGCTGCTGGAGCTCCCTGGAGTTCCAGGAACAACGCTTCGTGGTCGATGTGGACAGCGCGGTGGTCTTCAACAGGGGCACACTGACCGCGCGTGCCAGCGGCCGTCGACTGGAGACCTCGGTCATGCAGTTGATCACCGTACGCGACAGCCGTATCTCGGAGTTCCGGCCCTTCTACTGGGACACACTCGCCGTCCGCCGAACCCTCGGCCAACCCGACGCGACTACATGAAGCCTGCCCGCTTGTGCCTGCGACGGCTGTGCGGAGCGGCCCGGGGGCTGCATCTCGCTGCTGGCAGCGCCCGATGGCGGCCTGGCTGTCCTCACCGCCCCGGGAACCTCTGACATCGGCTGTTCCGCTTCGGTCTCGAGCTGCTGTGCCCTGCCCCCTGGAAGGGTGAGGAGGCATCCGACGAGCGCGGCCAGTTTCAGAACCATGGCCGAGGCGCGGCTACGGGCCTGCTCGGAGTCCGTTTGCCCGTCTGGGAGCGTGAAGGAGGAGGGCTCAGTAGGGGCGATGCGTGGACTGAAGCGAGGAATTGCGGGGGAGTGGGTGCCGAATGCCGGACAACCGGCGCGGGCAGGGGTAGAGATCGCAGGCCAACGTCCCCGGGGTGAAGGGCGTCGTTGGATCCGGTCTGTCGGGTGCGCCCGGCATGGGAGAGGGATTCTGGATTGGCCAGTGGCATCGTGAAGTGGTTCAACGCCGAAAAGGGCTTCGGTTTCATCGCGCAGGATGGCGGGCCCGATGTGTTCGCCCACGACAGCAACATCACCGGTACCGGGTACCGGGAGCTGGTCGAGGGCGAGAAGGTCACCTTCGATGTGCCCCAGGGGCGGAAGGGGCCGCAGGCCGAGAACATCGTCCGCGGCTGAAATAAGGATTCGTCCCCGCGTGGCACTGCCGTGTAGAGTGATCGTACCGACGCGGGGTGGAGCAGCTCGGTAGCTCGCTGGGCTCATAACCCAGAGGTCGCAGGTTCAAATCCTGTCCCCGCTACGAAACCGAAGGGCCCGGCATCAGCCGCCGGGCCCTTCGTCATTCGCGGCCGCCTGCTGC
>NZ_JBFAET010000272.1:0-9627 GCF_040642095.1 Streptomyces sp. NPDC020362 | reverse complement strand
GCGGCGGCCGCAATACGGCGGGGCCCTTCGACGTACACCGCACGCCCGGGGCCCGGGGACCTACCCCGCCGGGCCTAGGTCCAGCGGCGCAGGCCGGGCCGCCACAGGTCCGATCCTTGCTGTCACACCCCGCCGGTACCGTGAGGACATGAGTCACGGCCCCCGGTCCGGCCTCGCCGCGGTGAGTTCCGCGCTGCTGGCCATGAGCAGGCACCTGGAAGTGCGCGACGTCCTGAAGACGATCGTCGCCTCCGCCCGCGAGCTGCTCGACGCGCAGTACGCCGCGCTCGGCGTCCCCGACGACCACGGCGGCTTCGCCCAGTTCGTCGTCGACGGCGTCAGCGACGCCCAGTGGAAGGCCATCGGCCCGTTGCCCCGCCAGCACGGCATCCTCGCCGCGATGCTGCACGAGGCGCGGCCCGAGCGCCTCGCCGACGTCCGCAAGGACCCGCGCTTCGAGGGCTGGCCGTCCGCCCACCCGGAGATGTCCGACTTCCTGGGACTGCCGATCAAGGACGGCGAGGACGTGCTCGGCGCGCTGTTCCTCGCGAACAAGCGCTGCCCCAAGCCGGAGGGCAGCTGCGGCTTCACCGAGGAGGACGAGGAACTGCTCTCCACCCTCGCCCAGCACGCCGCCATCGCCCTCACCAACGCCCGCCTCTACGAGCGCAGCCGCGAGCTGACCATCGCCGAGGAACGCTCCCGCCTCGCCCACGAACTGCACGACGCGGTCAGCCAGAAGCTCTTCTCGCTGCGCCTGACCGCCCAGGCCGCCGCCGCGCTGGTCGACCGCGACCCCGCCCGTGCCAAGGGCGAGCTGCACCAGGTCGCCGCGCTCGCCGCCGAGGCGGCCGACGAACTGCGCGCCGCCGTCGTGGAGTTGCGCCCCGCCGCCCTGGACGAGGACGGCCTGATCGCCACCCTGCGCACCCAGATACAGGTCCTCGACCGCGCCCACACCGCGCGTGTCACCTTCGACGCCACCGGTCTGCGCGCCCTGCCCGCCGCACAGGAGGAGGCCGCGCTGCGGGTCGCCCAGGAAGCCCTGCACAACGCCCTGCGCCACTCCGGCGCCGAGCACGTCCACGTCAGCATGGAGCGGCGCGGCCACGGAGCCGTCCTGCGCGTCACCGACGACGGCGTCGGCTTCGACCCCACAGCGGTCCGCCGCGCCGGACGCCACCTGGGCCTGGTCTCGATGCGGGACCGGGCGAGCGGGGCCGGCGGCACGCTGACCGTGGAATCGGCGCCCGGCAAGGGCACCACGATCGAGATGGAGGTCCCCGGTGGCTGACCCAATCAAGGTGCTGCTCGTCGACGACCACCAGGTCGTCCGCCGGGGCCTTCGCACCTTCCTGGAGGTGCAGGACGACATCGAGGTCGTGGGCGAGGCCGCCGACGGCGCCGAGGGGGTCGCCCGCGCCGAGGAACTGCGGCCGGACGTCGTCCTCATGGACGTCAAGATGCCGGGCATGGACGGCATCGACGCCCTGCGCAGGCTCCGCGAACTCGACAACCCCGCGCGCGTGCTGATCGTCACCAGCTTCACCGAGCAGCGCACGGTCGTCCCGGCGCTGCGAGCGGGCGCCGCCGGGTACGTCTACAAGGACGTGGACCCCGACGCGCTCGCCGGCGCCATCCGCTCTGTGCACGCCGGGCACATCCTGCTCCAGCCGGAGGTGGCCGGCGCCCTGCTCTCCCAGGAGGAGGCCAACTCGGGCCAGGGCAGAGGAGGCTCACTGACCGAGCGGGAGCGCGAGGTGCTCAGCCTGATCGCCGACGGCCGCTCCAACCGCGAGATCGCCCGCGCCCTCGTCCTGTCCGAGAAGACCGTCAAGACGCATGTCTCCAACATCCTGATGAAACTTGACCTCGCCGACCGCACCCAGGCCGCCCTGTGGGCCGTACGCCATGGCGTGACGGGCTGAAACGTCCTCCCCAGCACCTCACGCACGGCAACTCGGAAGGTTCCGCTCCGGGCTGAGATTCATACCGTCGTGGGAATGTCACCCGCATGGCGCACCCTTGGGCGATCTCCGCCGTTCTCCAGTGCGTGCTGCGGCGAACAGCCGCGGTGATCGCAAGGAGGACTCAGACAGTGAAGAACCTGAAGAAGGCTGCGGCCGTGACGATGGTGGCCGGTGGCCTCCTGGCCGCTGGTGCGGGCATGGCCTCCGCCACGGACGGCGCCTGTGCCAACGGTGAGGCCAAGGGCTCTCCGGGTGTCGTCTCGGGCAACGTCGTTCAGGCCCCGGTGCACGTCCCGGTGAACGTCGTCGGCAACACCGTGAACGTCGTCGGCGTGCTGAACCCGGCCTTCGCCAACCTCGGCCTGAACCACTGAGTCAGGACCGACGACGACCTCAGGCCTCCCGGATCCACCGGGGGGCCTGTCAGGTTGTCCTCCGGCCGGCCGGCCCGACAGACGGCCGGCCACCGGGTCAGCGAACCCCGCGCTCCCGCTCCTCCACGATCGCGTTGTACGCCGCCACCTGCGCCCGACGGGCCGTCCGCTCGACAGGCCGCAGCGCCTCGGACCGCGCCGCCATCTCGGCGGAGCTGACCGCCGCCCCGTGCCCCCCGTCGTACGCCAGGGACACCAGCAGCCCGACCCGCTGGGCCAGCTCCAGCACCCGCACCGCACGCGGCGGGTACCCCGGTGCCAGCACCTCGCGCCCCCGCTCGGCCCGCGCCCGGTAGGCGTCGATCGCCGCCTCCGCCACCGGACCCGACCCGGCGACGTCCAGCCGCGACAGCACCTCGGTCGCCTCCCGCAGGGCTTCCGCCAGCTCCCGCTCCGCCTCGCCCAGCGACGGCACATCGGCGGGCGGCGCCTCCCGCACCGGCAGTACGTGCCAGACCACCTCGACATGCACATCACCGGCGGGCCCGGCCTCGTACACCTCAGGCACCAGCCCGAACGCGGCACCGAAGCAGACGACCGCCTCCTCGGCCTCCAGCGCCCGCGCATTGAACTCGGGCGGCCCGCTCAGGCCCAGGGGATGTCCCGGCGCGGGCAGCGCCACCCGCAGGCCGGTCACCCCCAGCGTCCGCAGCCGGCCCAGCGCGAGCGTGAGCCCGACCTGCGCCGATTCACCCTGCAGCCCCTCCACCCGGTGCACCGCGTCCTCGCCCACGATGGCGAGCGCGGCGTCATCCGGAGAGGCAAGTCCGGCCAAAAGGGCATTTCCCCAAGCGGCGAGGCGTCCTGAACGCGGTTCCGAGAGCATGCCCCCACCCTAAGGACCGGACCGATGGAATGGAGCGCCGCACTCGTGGCGTAGATTTCCTATGGGCTGCGCCCACCGGCGCGGCGGACCGAGCCACAGGCGTACGCGACAGCCGAGACCGGCCACACTGCAAGGGGAGACAACACGCTCATGAGCGATGTTCTGGAGCTTGAGGACGTATCCGTGGTCCGCGAGGGCCGGGCTCTGGTGGACCAGGTCTCCTGGTCGGTGAAGGAGGGTGAGCGCTGGGTCATCCTGGGCCCCAACGGCGCCGGCAAGACCACCCTCCTGAACGTCGCCTCCAGCTACCTCTTCCCCAGCAAGGGCACCGCCACCATCCTCGGCGACACCCTCGGCAAGGTCGACGTCTTCGAGCTGCGCCCCCGCATCGGTGTGGCCGGCATCGCCATGACCGAGAAGCTCCCCAAGAGCCAGACCGTCCTCCAGACGGTCCTCACCGCCGCCTACGGCATGACCGCCGGCTGGCACGAGGAGTACGACGAGGTCGACGAGCAGCGCGCCCGCGCCTTCCTCGACCGCCTCGGCATGAGCGACTACGTGGACCGGAAGTTCGGCACCCTCTCCGAGGGCGAGCGCAAGCGCACTCTGATCGCCCGCGCCCTGATGACCGACCCCGAGCTGCTCCTGCTCGACGAGCCCGCCGCCGGCCTCGACCTCGGCGGCCGCGAGGACCTGGTGCGCCGCCTCGGCCGCCTCGCCCGCGATCCCATCGCCCCCTCGATGATCATGGTCACCCACCATGTCGAGGAGATCGCCCCCGGCTTCACCCACGTCCTCATGATCCGCCAGGGCAAGGTCCTCGCCGCGGGCCCGATCGAACTGGAACTCACCTCCCGCAACCTCTCCCGCTGCTTCGGACTCCCGCTCGTCGTCGAGCAGGTGGGCGACCGCTGGACCGCTCACGGGCTGCCCCTGTCCTGACGCCGGCTCACTCCCGTTCGCGCCCTGTCCGCCGCCCGACCCGCGGTCCTACCATGACCATGTGAACAACATCGACGCATGGGTGTGGTGGCTCGTCGGCGCGGCGGCGCTCGGAATCCCGCTCGTCGTCACCGCGTTGCCGGAGTTCGGCATGCTCGCGGTGGGAGCGGTCGCGGCCGCGGTCGTCGCCGCCCTCGGCCTCGGCGTCGTGGTCCAGGTCCTCGCCTTCCTCGCCGTCTCGGTCGCCCTCATCGCCGTCGTCCGGCCCATCGCGGCCCGGCACAGCAGACAGCGACCCCGATTCGCCACGGGCGTCGACGCGTTGAAAGGCAAGCAGGCTGTCGTCCTGGAGCGCGTGGACGGCTCCGGCGGCCGGATCAAGCTCGCCGGAGAAGTCTGGTCGGCCCGCTCCCTCGACACCGGCCGTGCCTACGACGTGGGCCAGGAGGTGGACGTCGTGGAGATCGAAGGGGCCACCGCGATCGTCATCTGAACCGGCCGGCCTCGATCTGACCTCGCAGGACTCAACTGAACGGAACCACCCACGAGTTCCGCGGCGGTCTGTCAGACTCGACCAGCAAGATCTTCAACAACCACAAGATCTGCCGAAGGCGCCGCGGCGGAGAGGGGTACGGGGAACACGATGGAACCGGTCATCATCGTCCTGGTCATTCTGGTGGTGTTGGTCTTCATCGCCCTGATCAAGACCATCCAGGTCATCCCACAGGCCAGCGCCGCCATCGTCGAGCGCTTCGGCCGCTACACGCGGACGCTGAACGCGGGCCTCAACATCGTGGTCCCGTTCATCGACACCATCCGCAACCGCATCGACCTGCGCGAACAGGTCGTGCCCTTCCCGCCCCAGCCGGTGATCACCCAGGACAACCTGGTCGTGAACATCGACACGGTCATCTACTACCAGGTGACCGACGCACGGGCCGCCACCTACGAGGTCGCCAGCTACATCCAGGCCATCGAGCAGCTCACCGTCACCACGCTGCGCAACATCATCGGCGGCATGGACCTCGAACGCACCCTGACCTCCCGCGAGGAGATCAACGCGGCTCTGCGCGGCGTCCTCGACGAGGCCACCGGCAAGTGGGGCATCCGCGTCAACCGTGTCGAACTGAAGGCCATCGAACCGCCCACCTCCATCCAGGACTCGATGGAGAAGCAGATGCGCGCCGACCGTGACAAGCGCGCCGCGATCCTCACCGCCGAGGGTACGCGCCAGGCCGCGATCCTCACCGCAGAGGGCGAGAAGCAGTCCCAGATCCTGCGCGCCGAGGGTGAGGCCAAGGCCGCCGCCCTGCGCGCCGAGGGCGAGGCCCAGGCCGTCCGCACGGTCTTCGAGGCGATCCACGCCGGCGACCCTGACCAGAAGCTCCTCTCCTACCAGTACCTCCAGATGCTCCCGAAGATCGCCGAGGGCGACGCCAACAAGCTCTGGATCGTCCCCAGCGAGATCGGCGACGCCCTCAAGGGCCTGTCCGGCGCGATGGGCAACTTCGGCCCACTGGGCGGAGGCGGCCAGGGCGGTGGCAACTCCGTCCCGGCCCAGAACAACGGCCCGGGCTCCGAGCGCCGCGAGAAGCCGCAGATCGACTGACCTCGGAAACACGCACGACAAGGGCCCGCCTTCCCAGGGAAGGCGGGCCCTTGCTCACCCCGCGGGCCGCACGGTCCGGCGAGCCTCAGGGGCGAGGGGTCAGTACGTGGTGGGCAGGTACTTGTAGCAGTAGCGGTCGCCGCCGATGGACTTCAGCAGCGCGTTGCCGGTCTTCTTGCCCACGATGCCGTCGGCGTTGCGGCCGGTCAGCCCGTGGTGCTCCTGGAAGTACTTCACCCATGCCTTGGTGTAGCTGCCGTACGCCGAGTCCTCCGTCAGGGCCCCCGGGTAGTTGCGGTTGATGATGCGCTGGACGCACCACACTCCGTGTCCGCTGGAGCCGTTGTTGAGCGTCTTCGCGGTGGTGCTGGCCTGGGCCGCTCCGGCGGTCATCCCGGTGAACCCGAGCGTCGCCGCCACGACGGCGGTGGCCGACAGCGCGGCCCGGGTGCGCAGGCTGAGCTTGCTCATGACGTGATCGTCCCTTCCGCACGCCGCAGGTCGGGGTCCCCCCGTTCGGGCCCCTCCATCGACCCGCGGCCCACGCGGGGCCGTTCAGCCCGGCCCCGCCGTGGTGTGCTGGTGCAAGAAGGTACGGACGCAGCCACCCGGCCGTCGTCCCGCACCGGGTTGACCTTGGCGGGCAACGGCCGGCGTACGCCACCGGTTCCTGCAACTTTCGCGGTACAGCCCGAGTTGACCGGCTACGCCGCCGACTGCGCCAGCCACTGAGGCAGCGTCCTGAAGTCGTCCTCCCGCAGCGCCAGCAGCATCGCGTCCGCCGGAGTCGGCTCGAACGGCTCCCGCAGCAGCGCCATCCCCGCCTCCTCCGGAGTCCGGTCGGCCTTGCGGTGGTTGTCCTCCGCACACGCGGCGACCGTGTTCAGCCATGTGTCCCGCCCGCCCTGCGCCCGCGGCACCACATGGTCCACGGTCGTCGCCCGCCGCCCGCAGTAAGCGCACCGGTGCCGGTCCCGGACCAGCACACCCCGCCTCGACCACGGCGCTTGTCTTCGGAACGGCACCCGTACGTACCTGCACAGCCTGATCACCCGGGGCGCGGGTATGTCCACCTCGGCACCGCGCATACGCAGTTCGGGGTGGGCCTGCTCGACGACGGCCTTGTCCTGCAGCACCAGAACAACGGCTCGGTTCAGAGTCACCGTCGACAGCGGCTCGAAGCTCGCGTTCAGAACCAGCGTGTCACGCATCCAGCCCACCTCCTGTGTGCACCTGCCCACCCGCCGGCGGGCTTGGATCAACTCTGGACGGGCGCGCCGAGATGGACAACGCAATAAAAAATGCCCGCCTCCGATCACTTCCAAGACCGGAGGCGGGCAAACGTTCAATGAACGCTCGGCTGAATCAGCGCGGCGCGTCAGCCCGCGGCGGGGTTCTCGTACTCACCGATGAGCTGGGCACGCGCGATCGCGTGGAACCGCAGGTTGAAACCGACGACGGCCGCAGAGGCGTCCGCGTCCGGGCCGAGCTTCTCCTGGTCCACCGCGTACACAGTGAAGACGTACCGGTGCGGGCCGTCCCCGGGCGGCGGGGCGGCACCGCCGAAGTCCTTCGTCCCGTAGTCGTTGCGTGCGTGCACCGCACCCTCGGGAAGGCCCTCGAACTTGCCGCCGCCCGCACCCACCGGCAGCTCCGTCACGGAGGCGGGGATGTCGAACAGGACCCAGTGCCAGAACCCGCTGCCGGTCGGCGCGTCAGGGTCGTAGCAGGTCACGGCGAAGCTCTTGGTCTCCGCCGGGAAACCCTCCCACCGCAGCTGCGGCGAGGTGTTCCCCTCCGCATAGACCTGGGCGCTCCCCAGCGTCGCACCCTCTTCGACGTCCTCGCTCGTCACCGTGAACGCCGGCACGGGCGGGTGGAAGTCGTGGGGGAGCGGCCGCCGCTTGAGCTCGGTCACCTCGGTACCTCCTGATCGTTCTCCGTCAGTGGGGCAGAGCCTAGAACCAGTTGCGCTTGCTGCCGACCTCGGACAGCCACTGGTTGAGGTATGCCGCCCAGTCGGTCCCGTGGAAGTCGTGCAGGCCCACCTGGAAGGAGCGGTAGGTGTCCGAGCCCTCGCTGAACAGACCCGGCTTCTTGTCCATCTCAAGGACGACGTCCATGGCGTGCTCGTCGGCCACGAAGCTCAGCTCGACCTGGTTCAGCCCCCGGTACTGGGACGGCGGGTGGAACTCGATCTCCTGGTAGAACGGCAGCCGCTGCCGCGTCCCCCGGATGTGGCCGCGCTCCATGTCCGCGTTCTTGAAGCGGAAGCCCAGCTGGATGAAGGCGTCCAGGATCGCCTTCTGCGCCGGCAGCGGGTGCACGTTGATCGGGTCCAGATCGCCGGAGTCCACCGCACGGGCGATCGCCAGCTCGGTCGTCACACCGATGTTCATGCCGCGCAGCGCCTGACCGTCGATCATCGTGACCGGCGTCTCCCAGGGAATCTCCAGCCCGAACGGCACCGCGTGCACGGCCCCCGCCTGCAGCTCGAAGGCACCACCGAGCCGCACCTTGGTGAACTCGATGTCCTGCTTGTACTCCTGGTCGCCGCTCTCGACCTCGACACGCGCCTGCAGACCGACGGACAGCCCCTCGATCTCCTGGTTCACGGACCCGCCCTGGATCCGCACCTCACCCTGGACGACACCACCCGGCACCACGTTGACCTCGGTCAGCACCGTCTCGACCGAGGCCCCACCGGCCCCGAGGCTCGCGAGCAGCTTCTTGAACGCCATGACTCTCCCTTTACGAATGGACCCTCGCCCCGTACAAACGCGATCCGCCCACGCCCGGTTCCGCAGGCCCGCTGACCCGTCTGGACTACCCTCGGACGGCATGATCGTGCCCCCGGACCGTACGCCACTGCGCCGAGAGTTCTTCGACCGCCCTGTACTCGAGGTCGCCCCCGATCTCCTCGGCCGCATCCTGGTCCGCACCACTCCCGACGGGTCGATCGCCGTCCGCCTCACCGAAGTAGAGGCATACGACGGACCGAACGACCCGGGGTCGCACGCGTACCGCGGTCGCACCACCCGCAACGAGGTGATGTTCGGTCCCCCCGGACACGTATACGTCTACTTCACCTACGGCATGTGGCACTGCATGAATCTCGTCTGCGGACCCGAGGGCAGGGCGAGCGCCGTCCTGCTCCGCGCCGGTGAAGTCGTCGACGGCGCCGAGCTGGCCCGCAAACGTCGGCTTTCGGCCCGGAACGACAAGGAACTGGCCAAGGGTCCGGCACGTCTGGCCACGGCCCTGGGGATCGACCGCGCTCTGGACGGCACGGACGCGTGCGCCACGGGGGACACCCCACTGCACATGCTGACGGGCATGGCCATCCCTTCCGACCAGGTACGCAGCGGTCCGCGCACCGGAGTCGCCGGCGAGGGCGGGAGCGGCGACGTCCACCCGTGGCGCTTCTGGATCGCCAACGACCCGACGGTGAGCCCTTATCGGGCCCACACGCCGAGGCGCCGCCCAAGTTGACGCGCCCTTGCAAGGTGCGTAATGTAGCCCGAGCCGCTGAACCGGGTACGGCAATCGCCTGCAGCCGGAGCGGCCACCCACTACCCAGCTACAAACCCTCGACAGGGTCGATTTTGGCGCGCCCGCGTGCCTGAATTCATGTCTCGTGAGACTCGATTATGAGTTGCCGAGGGAATGGGCTAGCGTAGTGAATGTCGAAAGGCCGAAGGGCGAAAGCCCAAAAGCCCAGGACGAACCCGCCGACAGGGAATCGGATCAAGAAAGGATCTGATAGAGTCGGAACCGCCGGAAAGGGAAACGCGAGAGCGGGAACCTGGAAAGCACCGAGGAAATCGGATCGAGAAAAGATCTGAT
>NZ_JBFAET010000271.1:0-9651 GCF_040642095.1 Streptomyces sp. NPDC020362 | reverse complement strand
GCCGCGCCCTGGCCGGCGCGCGCGCCGACCGCGGGCGCCTCGAACCCGGCCTCCAGCATCCGGGCCCGCAGCCCGTAGGCACCGAGCGGGGTGAGCCGGACCATGCCGTAGCGGGAGACGTCGGTGTCGTCCACCGGGGCGGCGGGCTCCTCGTCGGCGTCGGCCATCAGCGCCTCGTCGACGGGCTGGTACGCCACGAGCCCGGCCGGCTCCAGCATCCGGAACTGGTCGTCCAGGCGCATCATCGCGTCGGAGACCTGCTCCAGGACGTCGTTGGTGGGCTCCCCCATGTCGCTGGGGACGATCATCGAGGCGGCGAGGGCGGGCAGCGGCACGGGAGCCTCGCCGGGGCCGTCCTCGCTGACGGTCAGCAG
Source organism: Streptomyces sp. NPDC020362 (assembly GCF_040642095.1). Taxonomy (NCBI): domain Bacteria; kingdom Bacillati; phylum Actinomycetota; class Actinomycetes; order Kitasatosporales; family Streptomycetaceae; genus Streptomyces; species Streptomyces sp. NPDC020362. The sequence goes on along the minus strand of NZ_JBFAET010000271.1, from coordinate 9,277 downwards.
GTAGAGGTTGCCGAGGACGCCGTCGAGGAACTCCGCCTCGGCCTCCGGGTCCCAGTCGAGTGACGCGAAATCGACCGTGCCGCCCTCGTCCAGAGTGTCGACCAGGTCGTCGAGGTCGGGCACGCTCGCGTCCGCGATGACGGTTTCCAGGGCGGTGAGCCAGACGGCGAGCACGTCGTGCGGCGAGCCCGCGGTGAGCAGCGCCAGCTCCGCGCCGGCCGCCACGGTCCCGGCCTCCTCGTCGGTGATCTCGACCAGCCCGGCGTCCACGGCCACCCGCCAGGCCTCGCTCGCGTACGCGGCGGCGTCGTCCCCGCTCAGTCCGAGCACGTCGGCGGCGGCGGGCAGTTGCTCCTCGACCAGTCCGCCGCCGGCGTCCACCCGGGTCCCGGACCCGGCCCAGCGGGCGAGGCGGGCGGCGCGGGAGAGCAACGGTGTGGACAGCGCGGCGCGCGCCAGCTCCGCTTCGGGGTGCAGCCGTACGGGCGGCAGGGGGGAGCTGTCTGACATCGGCTGGTTCTCCTCGGACCGTGAACGGACTCAACCGCTCAGCCTAGACGGATTTCCACCCATGCCACCCGGTTCATGTCTCCGTCGGGCACCGTACATGGCCGAAACCTTGACAACTCCCGGCGCCAGGCAGGAGATTGACGCGCGTAGAAGTTGGGGGAACGACTGTTCACTCTTTTCTCTGCGTGTCACACAGGGCTACGAGCCCTGCACGCTCCCGTTCCACCCTCGTCCCGGCGCTCACGCATGTCCCCGGAGGGAATCCCTTGCCGAGCAGGTCTTCCGCGCGCCTCGCCGCGCTCACCGTCGCCGCCGTCTGTTCCGCGACGTCGGCCGTCGTCCTCACCTCGCCCGCGCACGCCGACTCGGTGCGCATCCACGACATCCAGGGTGCGACCCGAATATCGCCGTACGCGGGCCAGAAGGTGACGGACGTCCCCGGCATCGTCACGGCCACGCGCACCTACGGCTCCTCCAAAGGGTTCTGGATCCAGGACCCCACCCCGGACGACAACCCGGCCACCAGCGAAGGCGTGTTCGTCTTCACCAGCTCCGCGCCGAAGGCCGCCGTCGGCGACTCCGTCACGGTGACCGGCACGGTCTCCGAGTACGTCCCGGGCGGCACGTCCTCCGGCAACCAGTCGGTGACGGAGATCACCAAGCCGACCGTCACGACCGTCTCCACGGGCAACGCGGTCCCGGCCCCGGTCGTGATCGACAGTCACTCCGTGCCGGACGAGTACGCCCCCGCCGGCGACACGGCCGCGAGCGGCTCCGTCAACGGCCTTGCCCTGGACCCGTCGAAGTACGCCCTGGACTACTACGAGTCCCTGGAGGGCATGAACGTCCAGGTCGCCGACACCCGCGTGGTCACCACCACCGACCCCTACAGCGAGCTGTGGGTCACGGTGAAGCCGCGCGAGCACCGCACCCACCGGGGCGGCACGCTCTACGGCTCCTACGACTCCCAGAACACCGGCCGCCTGCAGATCCAGTCGCTGGGCTCGACCGCCGACTTCCCGAAGGCGAACGTCGGCGACACCCTGGAGGGCACCACCGCGGGCCCGCTGGACTTCAACCAGTTCGGCGGCTACACGCTGGTCGCGAGCTCGCTCGGCACGCTCAAGAGCGGCGGTCTGCAGCGGGAGACCACGCAGAAGCAGGCGCGCGGCGAGCTGGCGGTGGCGACCTACAACGTCGAGAACCTCGACCCGTCGGACGCCACCTTCGACAAACACGCCGCCGCGATCGTGAACAACCTGCAGTCGCCCGACATCGTGTCCCTGGAGGAGATCCAGGACAACAACGGCGCCAAGGACGACGGCACGGTCGACGCGAGCCAGACCGTGAACAAGCTGATCGACGCGATCGTCGCGGCGGGCGGCCCGAAGTACGACTGGCGTTCGATCAACCCGGTCAACGACCAGGACGGCGGCGAGCCGGGCGGCAACATCCGTCAGGTGTTCCTGTTCAACCCGGAGCGGGTGTCCTTCGTGGACCGCGCGGGCGGCGACTCCACCACCGCCGTCGGCGTCACCAAGGTGAACGGCAGGGCGCAGCTGACGGCCTCCCCGGGTCGCATCGACCCGGCCGACGCGGCCTGGAACAACAGCCGCAAGCCGCTTGCGGGCGAGTTCGTCTTCCGCGGCAAGACCGTCTTCGTGATCGCCAACCACCTCAACTCCAAGGGCGGCGACCAGGGTCTGACCTCGCAGTTCCAGCCGCCGGTGCGCAGCTCGGAGGTCCAGCGCCACGCACAGGCGACCGAGGTGAACGCGTTCGTCAAGGACATCCTGTCCGTGCAGAAGAACGCGAACGTCATCGCGCTCGGCGACATGAACGACTTCGACTTCTCCGGGACCGCCAGGATCCTGGAGGGCGACGGCGAACTCTGGTCGGCCATCAAGTCGCTGCCGAAGAGCGAGCGGTACACCTACGACTACCAGGGCAACCAGCAGGTCCTGGACCAGATCCTGATCAGCCCGGCGATCCGGCGCGGCTGCGACTTCGAGTACGACAGCGTGCACATCAACTCGGAGTTCAACGACCAGATCAGCGACCACGACCCGCAGGTGCTGCGGTTCCGCCCGTAACTGTCGCTCAGGACCGGCTGAACACGCCGTTCAGCCAGTCCTGCCAGGCGCCCTCGTTCGCGCGGGCGTCGGCGTCCGGCGCGAAGTCGTGCACGCTGATGCCGACCGGGGCGCCCCAGTGGCCCCGCCCGAAGAAGCGGATGAGGGCGTCGTCGGTGCGCAGTCCGATGAAGTACGGGTCGACGTAGTCGACCACCGCGTCCAGGGTCCGCCCGCCGGGTCCCTGGGCGCTCACCTTCGCCCCCTCGGTCACGCCGTCCGGCAGGCCGAGGGCGCGGCCCACGGCGGCAAGCGCCTCGGGCGTCTGCGAGGCCGCGGGACCCTGCAGCTGCGCGAAGACGACCGGGCGGGGCGCGAAGTGCGTCAGGTACTCGCGCAGGGTGTGCAGGTAGAAGCCGGTGTGCTTGCTCGCGCCGTCGTACTGGTTGTCCCAGTCGTCGGTGAAGATGCCGCTGTGCACATAGCGCACCCAGGCGCGACGGCCCTCGTCGCGCGGCTCGATGGTGTAGTCGAGCTGGTTGACGGACTGGACCGGGAAGCCGACGTTCTCGCTGCGGTTGGTGTAGCGGTGGGGCGGGTCCCAGGCGGTGACGGTGGACCCGAAGGGTCCGCTGCCGCCCACCCGGGGCTCGGGCGGGTCCATCGGCCACAGGTATCCGCCGGTTCCGGTGGTGACGGCCTCCCACACCTTCTCGGGCGGGACGTCGACCTCGAACTCGCGGGCGATCTCGAATTCCTTGGACATGGTGGAGCTCTCCTGCTCGAAAAGGCTTACTGGGGGTCGGGTTCGGGCTGGTCCTTGACCGTGGGGTGCAGGGCGACGACGATCCGGTGGGGACGGCCGCCCTCGGCGTCGGGGGCGTCGTACTTGCGGATCAGGGCGCTCACGCCTGCCGTCAGTTCCTGCACGAAGGCGGCGCGGTCGGCGGCGGAGGCGAAGCGGACCTCGCCGTCCAGGGCGTAGGTCGCCAGTCGTTTCCGGGCCTTGGCGGCACCGGTGATCAGCGCGCCGACGTCCCGCACCAGACGGGCGCCGAGCGCGAGCAGCCAGCGTGCGGAGAGCTGGTCACGGAAGCGGTCCGGGTCCGGCTGCACGGGAGCGAGCGCGGCCGGCGAGATGACGTACGACGCGGCGGTCGCGCGCATCAGCCGCTCGGTGACATTGCCCTTGCGGCGCTCTCCGGCCAGCTCGACCAGGCCGTGCCGCTCCAGCGTCTTGAGGTGGTAGTTCACCTTCTGCCGGGGCAGCCCGACCTGGACGGCCAGCATCGCGGCGGAGGCCGGCCCGGCGGCCAGCTCGGCGAGCAGCCGGGCCCGTGTCGGGTCGAGCGACACGGCTGCGGCCTCGGGGTCCTCGATCACGGTCACATCCAGCATGCGTCCACCGTCTCACCGAAAACTTTTTTTGTCCAGACGGACCAAGTTGTCGGTGAGTGGGTGACGTGCAGCCTCTGACCGCCGAGGTACCGGAGGAGGTCAGTGGTGGCGGCGGCGCAGCACACCCACCGTGAGGACGGCGGCGCCGGCGGCGCCCGCGACCATCAGGGGGCGCGGGTGCTTCAGGGCGGCCTGGGAGGCGCTCGACCGCAGCTGCACGGTCATGGCGCCGGCCTTGTCCCTCAGGTCGGCGGCCCGGGTCAGCGCCCGGCCCTTCACATCGGCCCTGCCGAGCCGGCTGCGGGCCTGCTCGAACTGGTGCCGCAGTTCGTCGGGGCCCTTGGCGCCCGAACCGTGCGGGATTCTGTGCGTCATCGGTGTGCCCTTTCCCTGATCACGTCCGGCTGGACGCATCCGATCGCGGCGTCCGCCTCCTCTCCGTACGCAGTTGCAGGCGCCCGGCCCGAAGACCGTCAGCCCCGCTCCGCTCCCCCGGCGCCGCGTTCACCGAGGCGGGCGAGTTGGGTCTGGAACCAGTCGAGGCGCGCCTGCAACAGGGCGGCCTCGGCCGCGAGTTCGGGCACCCCCAGGTCCCCGTCGGCCGTCGACTCCGCGGAAGGGGCCGCCGTACCGGCACCGCTCGCGACCACACGCAGCCCCTGACCGGTGAGCCGGGCGAATCCGGCGAGCGAGAGGGACGTACGGCCGCGCACGCAGCCCGCGCACACGGGTGCGAGGGCCCTCCAGCCGGGTCTGCCCCAGCCGGCGTCGGCGAGCGCGACCGCGGCGGCACCGCAGGCGCACGGGCCGGCGGTCACCGTGCGCACTCGCTGCCGGGCGTAGCGGAAACCGCGCTCGAAGCGGATGTAGGCACCGAGCACGGAGACCTCGAGCAGGACCGCGGCCCGGTGCTCCTCGGTGCACAGCAGGGCCTCGGCGGCCGCACGGTCGTGCACGCAGTGGAAGCCGCAGTCGCACCGGCGCGCGGGCGGGCGATGCCTGCGCCCGTAGACGCAGGCCGCGTCGTCGAGCACGCCGTACGGCAGCGCGCCGCCCAGTGACACACCGGTGAACCCGGCCCGGGTGCCGTCCTGGTACAGCACCGGGTGGGCGATCTTGTAACCGGTCGGCGGCTCCGTCGGGCGTTCCGCCGGGAGCCGGAGCCTCATCGGCCCGCCGGCACCTCTTCGCGGTCCGGCTCGGCCGGTGCGGTGAGGGTGATCTCCTCGGGGAGCTGCGGCTCCTCCTCGTGGACGAGCGGCCGCTCCTCGGCGACTCCGATGGCCAGTGCCTTGCCGAGCTTCATGGTGCCTCCCATGACCGACGTCAATGACCGTCCGCGCCCATAGTGACCCATGAAGGGCCGAGTTGGACACAGGACCGTCGGCCACCCCCTCAATAAATTAGCAATACTTAGCAATACTTCGTAGAAGAATTAAGTAGAGCTTCATCGTTTTGGTGCCGAGACTACTCCCATGACGAACCGACGCAAGCCCTTCGGCCGCACGCTGTGCGCGATGATCACCCCGTTCACCGAGACGGGCACGCTCGACCTGGAGGGGGCCCGGCGGCTGGCCGGCCACCTGGTGGCGCAGGGCTGCGACGGGCTGGTGCTGAACGGCACCACGGGCGAGTCGCCGACCACCACGGACACGGAGAAGGCGGAGCTGATCGCGGCCGTCCGGGAGGCGGTCGGCGAGGACGTCGCGCTGGTGGCCGGCGTCGGCACCGCCGACACACGGCACACGATCGCCGGGGCCCTCGCCGCCGAGCAGGCGGGCGCCGACGGCGTGCTGGTGGTGACGCCGTACTACAGCAGGCCGCAGCAGGAGGCCGTGGAGGCGCACTTCCTCCAGGTCGCCGACGCCGGCGGCCTGCCGGTGATGCTCTACGACATCCCGGGCCGCACCGGCACCCGCATCGAGCCGGAGACGATGATCCGCCTCGCCGGACACCCTCGGATCGTCGCGGTCAAGGACTGCTCCTACGACTTCCTCGGCACCCAGAAGGTGCTGGCCCGCACGGATCTGGCGTACTACGCGGGCTGCGACGAGCACGTCCTCGCGCTGTACGCGGTGGGCGCGGCCGGGTGCGTCAGCACGGTCGCCAACGCCGTCCCGGCCCACATCGCCGCCGTCCTCGACGCGTTCGACGCCGGCGAGACGGCCCGCGCGGCCGAACTCCAGCTGCGGGCCACGCCGTTCATCGAGGCGATGATGGGCGCGGGCCTGCCCGGAACGGTCACCGCCAAGGCGCTGCTGCCCGAACTCGGCCTGCCCGCGGGCCCGGTGCGCGCCCCGCTGCTGCCCGCCGGCCAGGAGACGGCCGACGGGCTGCTGGCGCTCCACAAGGAGCTGACGGCGGCGTGATCAGCGCTCGGCGAAGACCGGCTGCCAGTACCCGGAGCCGTCGTCCTCGTCACCTTTCTGGTAACCGCTGAGCGGGACCACCTTGGTGCTGCCGATCGTGACCAGCACGAGCCGGGGCCGGTACAGCTCCTCGTGCGGATCCCGCTCCCAGGCGATGAGCCGCTTGTCGTCCACCCAGGCCAGCAGCTCCGCGCCGCGCACCCGGGTGATCTCCCTGCCGGTCAGCGGATCGCGGATCGAGGAGTACGACGTGCCGTGCGGCTCCGCCACCAGGCCCCAGGCCGCGAGCCGCCCGCCCGGGGACAGCCGGGCGCCCACGTCCCACCTCAGATGGCGTTCGTTCGCGGGCGCGGCGGCTTTGCGGCCCGCGAAGTCGTAGAACTGCTCCATTCCGTCCCGGGACCCCACGATCCGCCCGTACAGCAGGTCGCCGGCGCGGCTGAAGGCGAGGTCCTCCCGGCCCTGGACGGCCCGGTCGGGCGCGACACGGACCCAGGTCCCCCTGCCGGAGGCCACGTCCAGGATCTCGAAGCCGGTCCTGGGTGTGGACCCGAACCGCGGACCCCATGTGGAACGGCCCGTCCGTGCGTTGGTGATCCTGCCGTAGGCGTCGGGGTTCTCGCTGTACGTCGTGGCGACCAGCCTGCGGCCGTCGCGCGAGAAGGCGAGCCCCCCGACGCCGTGGGACACCGGGATCCACCGCTCGACCTCCCCCGTCGCGAGGTCGAGCAGGCCGATGCGGGCGGCGGGCAGCTTCCGCTCCAGCACGGCGGCGGTCCGCAGCCCCGGGGCGACGGCCACGACCGACCAGCGGGCGTCCTTCTCGTACCGTCCGGTCCCGGGGTTCAGCAGCCGGTACGTGCGCTCGCCGATCGCGAGGCCGGCGGTCTGCGGCACGACTCTCGTCGTGGAGTACGCGGCCAGCGCGGACCGCCCCGCCGCGACCAGGTCCCGCGGCGGCGACTGGTCCGGGTGGGCCCGGACGTCGCCGGAGTCGAGCACACGGGACGGCCGTACATCGTTCTTCCCGCCGGAGTCCAGGAGCGGCACCCCCACGCCGACGGCGACCACGGCGGCAGCCGCCACGGCGACGGAGGCGAGCCGGCGGGTACGGCGGCGCCGGCGCACGCCGAGCACCCGGTCGGCGAACCCCGGCGGCACCGGCGGCTGCTGCGCGGCCTGCTCCCGCAGCGCGTCGCGCACGAGTTCCTCGACGTTCACGGACGCACCTCCACGGGCGAGAAGTCACGGGACGGCTGCCGGCGGGCACCGTCCGGGCCGGGCGATGTGGCCGTGTGCGCCTCCGGCGCCCCTGCCTCCGGGAGGTCACGGCCGGTGCCGCCTTCGGCGGTCAGCTCGGGTGCGAGCGTGCGCAGCCGGGCCAGCGAGCGGTGGGTGGTGGACCGCACGGTGCCCACCGAGCAGCCCAGCAGCCGGGCCACCTCGGCCTCGGGCAGGTCCTCGAAGTAGCGCAGCACCAGCACGGTGCGCTGGCGGGCGGTGAGCCTGGACAGGGCGGTACGCACCACGAGCCGCACCTCGGCGGCGCCGGACGCGTCCGGGGCTGCGGCACCCTCCGGCAGTTCGGCCACCGTGACCTCCCGCCGCGGCCATTTCAGCCGCCAGCGACTGACCTGCTGCCGGTAGAGGATCCGCCGGACGTAGGCCTCCGGTTCGTCGATCCGATGCCAGCGGCCGGCCGCCTTGACCAGCGCGTTCTGCAGCAGGTCCTCGGCGGCGTGCCGGTCCCCGCCGGTCAGCAGGACGGCCGTCTTCAGCAGTGCCGGCGTACGGCCGGCCACGAACTCCCGGAAACTCTCCTGCGCCTGGGCATCCATCGTCACCTTCTCTGTCCCCCGGGCCGACCTGCTGTCGGGGCCCTGCATTCCTGGTGACGCGCGGGCGAGGCCGCCACTATGCCTGCCCGGCGGAAGAAAATCACGAGCCCGGCCGGCCCCCCGCGCCGTACGGTGGCCGAGTGAGCCGCCCGCTGCTGTTCCTGGACGTCGACGGTCCCCTGAACCCCTACGCGGCCCGGCCGGAGCGCCGCCCCGAGGGATATACGACGATCCGGGCGTCCGTCCGTCCGGACAGCCGCCGCCCGCTGCGGGTGTGGCTGAACCCGTCCCACGGCCCGGCGCTGCTGTCGCTCGGCTACGACCTGTGCTGGGCGACGACCTGGATGGCCGAGGCCAACTACTGGATCGCCCCGGTCGTGGGCCTGCCCGAGCTGCCGTACGTCGACTTCGGCGCCGATCTCTTCGCCGAGCGGCCGGACGGGGTCCACTGGAAGACGGAGAGGATCGTGCGGCACGCCGCGGGCCGTCCGTTCGCGTGGGTGGACGACGAGCAGGGCCCTGCGGACAGCGTCTATGTGGCCGCACACCATCCCGGGCCGGCGCTGCTGCACCACGTCGACCCGAGGATCGGCCTGCGCAGCGAGGATTTCACGGCCCTGGCGAAGGCCGCGGCAGGGCTCGTGACACGCCTGTGACAGTCGGCGGACACCGCCATGACGTCACCTAAGCAAACTCTAAGAAACAGGGCGAAAAGCCGATATTCGGACATTTAGCCCCTGCTTCCGACGACGCGAGCAGTGACACCGGGCCGACCTCCCGAAGGACTTCCCATGAGCCTCACCGTCACCACCCCCCAGGCCGAAGCCGCCGCGCTGGCTCCGCGCGAGCGGGAGACCCTCCGCCACATCGCCGCCGGACGCACCTACCTGCAGACCGCCCGCCACATGGGGCTCTCCAAGCACACGGTCGACGCCTACCTCCGCCGTATCCGGGCCAAGCTCAACATCAACAGCACGGCCGAAATGACCCGGCTGGCCATCGCCCTCGGACTGTGACACGGATCCGGCACAGAGCCGGACGACCGGCGGAGGCCGGGGCCGGGGGGGCCGCCGCCGGGCGGGCCAGTCGC
>NZ_JBFAET010000270.1:0-9673 GCF_040642095.1 Streptomyces sp. NPDC020362 | reverse complement strand
GGGTGCTGGGCGGCGGCCTGCCTGAGCGTGACCAGCACCCGCGCACCGAGACCAGGTCCCGCCTCCAGCGCCTGATCCGCCGCCTCCTTGACGGCGGCCAGATACTCGCCGTCCACGGCGACGAATACCGGATGGGACCTGACCTCGGGGGCGATTCCGGACGCCGTGGGCCCTCGCCACAGGGCCAGGGCCTCGATCAGCAACTCCGTGGCCTCGGCCGTCCTCCCCTGCCCCGCCGCCTGCTGACGCAGGTCCCGAAAGCGCAGCAGGTCGAGGCAGTCGGGGCCGGCCTCCAGGCGGTAGCCGCCCGAGCCGCGCACCAGCCACCGCGAGACGCCCCTCGCCGGCAAGCCCGGTTCGAGCAGGCGACGCAGCATCCCGATGTGCCGCTGTACCACATTGACGGCGCTGTCCGGCGGGTCCTGCCCCCACAGAGCATCGACGATGTCGTGTACGGCGACCGGATGCCCCGCCCGGGTCAGGAGCAGAGCAAGGAGCGCTCGCTGCTTGGGCGGCCCGAGCTCGAGCTCCGTGTCACCGCGCCATGCTCTAACCGGCCCCAGCACGGCGAAACGCATACGCACAAAACACTCCGTACCGACAGGCTCAGCGATGCTTCCTGCGTGTCACACGAGAGCGGGGCCCGGATTGTTCACCCTTGCCGCGCGGGAGCGCACGGTCGCCTGCCGGGCACGGCAGGGCCCCAAAGAGAGTCGCGTTCGCCTGGTTTGCTCACGGAATCCCGTGGAGGGTGAGGGCGGCTGGGGGTGGGTGTGCGCTCGTCGACCGCTGGCGATGTCGGCTCAGCCGGAGCGGTGAAGGGGTGGCGCGGGCGAGGTCGCACAGGACACTCACGACGGCGGGGGTGCGGTGGCGGCGGATCTGGCTGGCGTCTTCGGCGAAGGTGACGTCTCTGGTCCAGTGGACGGTGTTCTCGATGATCCAGTGGCCGCGTGCCCAGGCAGCGATCTCAGCGGGAGATGCCTGGTGGGCCGCGAGGTTGGTGACGGCGTAGACGGTCTCGGTCTGCTACTTCGACGTGCCGATTGTGCGGCGTCTGCGGTGGATGCGAACAACCTGGCGGGTGTGGGGGAACAGCAGACCGTCCACGCCTGTCGCCAGCTGACCTCTAATCCTACGGCGGTCGTCGATCAACCAGCGCAACGCTCGTACTGAGTCCAGACCCCCCCATGCCCGTGGTCAAGTCGGGCGAACGGGACTCCCCCCGGGGCCCTGCGGGGCGAGTACATCTCCCACTGCTCGTTGACGGCGGTCAGCAGGATCGCAACCCCTGCCGCCACGGCACATACTTCGCGAGAAGCGAAGGGAATCGTTCCGGAGCGGCTGGACAATTGCTTCGTCTGCCTACGGCGCTTTGTGAGCATGGCGGACACGCGCCGATGTGCGTCCGCCGTGTGCGGGCCAACCAGCCCGCCAGCGCGGTAACGCCGGTGGCCCGCCGCCAGTGCTCGTACCTCCCGAGACTCCCGGTCCACAGCCGGTCGTCGGCGCCCTGGACAGCGGTGACGCATGTGCTTCTAGTCATCCCAGGACTCCAGTTCCGAAGGGGAAGTGACGCGGCGATCCCGCGCCGGAGATCGCCGTAGCCCGGCACAGCCCCGGTCTAGGGGGGAGGCCGCCAGGTTGGCGGCGGCGAGTTCGCTCAGGTACTCCAGCAGTTCCATCAACGCCGGGCCGCGTCGCCCGTCCGGGGTATGGAAGTCGAGTAGCGACTGGGATCGGCTCTGAAAGAACTCATGGCGCTCGTACGGGATTCCGATGAGTTCGCAGATCACCAGCGTGGACATCGGCAGAACAAGCGCCTTTATCAGGTCCGCGGGCTGTTGGCCGGCCAGCAGTGCGCCGACGCGTTTATCGACAAGGCGCTGCACATACGGGCGCAGCCGCTGCACACGCCGGGGCGTGAACTCACCTATAACGGCCTTGCGGGCGGCGGTGTGCTCGGGCGGGTCCACCCACCGCGGCGGCCGCGGTCCGCCCGTTACTGTGACGCCCTCTCACCGGTCGGGCCGATCGCGAACCACTTTCCGTCGAGGCCCTGGCCGTTGAGGTCGCCCGGCCCGCTATCGCCCGAGAAGCGGTAGACGGGCCACCCGCCGACGGTGACCTGAACCTGGCCGTCCGGTCGGCGGATGGCTCCGACCTGCTTCGGGTTCACGCCCGCCAGGTACACGTTGCCGCCTTCCTGGATGGTCACGGGCGGCCACTTCGCCGCGCACGCGCCGGTGCAGTTCGACTGTGACGGGGCGGCGATGTCGCCGTCGAAGCGGTACAGGGCCGCCTGGTTGATGTTGATGAGATGCGCCGCGGGCAGCGGGGCCGAGGTCACCGCGGACAACTGCACCCACTTGGGCGGCGCTTCCTGCACCGCCGCTCCGACCACGGTGCCGCCGTTGCCGCTGAGTCCGGCTTCCTTCGCGGTGGAGTCGACCACCTGCAGCGCCGAGTTGCTCCTGGCCGGAGCCGACGCGGAGGCCGAAGTGGCCGGGGTGGCCGGGGTGGCCGGGGTCGAACTGTCGCCTATGGAGATCGTCTTGCCGCAGGCCGACAGGCTCGCCACACCACACAGGGCGAGAAGGGAGGCGACAACGGCACGGCGCGCGGCACCGCCGTGGAACAGCGGCCGGGTGAACAGCGAGGTCATGCCTACAACACGAGACAGGTACCGAGAAGGGTTCAACGCCGGAGCGGGAACGGTGGAGACGTCCGTGGCGGTGAACGTTTTCCGCCGTCGACGTCGTGTTCCCGAAGAGGCGAATCCTCACCTCACAGGAACGGAGGCCCCAAGTGGCGTCAGACGTCAACATCCCCGGGAGTGAACTCAAGGAGGCCCAGGACATGCTGGGCTTCGCGCACGACTTCATCGACATCGGACACCACACGTTCGACTTCGATGCCGCGTTCGGGCGCGAGCTCTCCCACGGCTCTGCACAGCACTTCGAGAACAAATGGGAGGACGGCAAGCACCAGCTCCACAAGCAGGTGCAGGGCGTTGCCGAGAACTTTCTCATGGTCCCTGGAACATGACAGAGTAGACCGTTGCCCCCAACGTCTTTTTACTTGCATTAAGAGTCATTGGTACTGCCATTTGGATCAACAAACTGGGCATCATACTCTGGAGCTTCGCACGCCCATGCGAACGATACCCAAGGCATTCGGGCGAGGCCACCCGTCCCAGCGGGCACCGGGGTGCCATCCGGCCACAAACCTTGCGGAAATCCGGGTTGCACGCATCTCACTTGGCTTGCCCTCCACGCAGACTGGGGTGCTCTCTTGACCGCCCGCAGTCCGACCGGCACATCTCCCGGTCGCCTTTGCACGTTCGTCTGCGAATGTTACTTGCGAGAGGACCTCCCCCACCGTGACTGCAGCCGTCAGCGCGAACCTTCCTCCACACGCACTTGTCTCTGAGTTCGAAGGGTGGCCAGAAGACAGTGGCCTTCTGCTTATCGAAGGGCCGCATTACACAGGCAAGACGACCCTTCTCACCGAAATCAGTAAAAAGGCTTCCGCTTCCGGGGCACTGGTCCTGTGGGCAACCGGCTGGCCAGGCGAACACCGGTCCTCATGCAGTGTCCTGAAACAGCTCCATCGGCAAGCGGACGAAGCAGATGCGATGAGTCCGCATCCGGCCGGGACTGCCATGACGCAGCTTACCGAGGTACCCAGCCCCTGGCCCGGCGCAAGCGCCCATCACCGTGCGTACCGTCGCCTTCTCGCGATGGCCTCGCAACGTCCCCTCCTCATAGCAGTCGACGACATAAACCACGCCGACCGGGCTTCACAGGACGTCTTGCGCTTCCTGGCTCGGCGGTTAAAGGGAACGCGCATCAGGCTTGTCATGACCCACCGGACGGGTCAGGCCGTCTCCTACTGTGACGGCTTCGTCACGGACATGCTCCGGTTGCCGTACACCAGAGTGGTCCGACTGCGCCCGCTGTCGCTCGAGGAGGTCACCGGTCACATCAGGCGGGTGACCGCTGTGCTCGACGACCGCCAGACGGACACGCCCACCAGCGAGATCGCCGAAAAGGTGTACGCGATCACAGGTGGCAACATCATTCTGGTGCTGCTTCTGGCAACGAAGCACCTTGACGCGGTCGGAGGGGGCCGGCAGGCACCGGTCGTTGACGCGGACTTCCACGACAGTGTCCGTGTCCAGGTGAAGGGCGTGGAACTGCCCGGGTTCACTCACGGCGCGCGGGCAGCCGCCGTCCTCGGCCGGCACTGTTCGCCATACAGGTTGAGTCGACTGCTAGATGGGGACCCGTTTCAAGCCGACCAGGTCCTGCGAACTTTGCAGGATCTCGGCATGATGGACGGCGGTCAGCTCCGGCACCACCCGGGGCAGGCGCTCATCGACGACCCGGCGTTCATCGGGCGCACCTACCTGCACCTCGACGCGGCACGCGTCCTGTTCGACGACGGCGTCTCCGTGGAGCACGTCGCGGCCCATCTGACAGCGGCGGGAAGGCTCCGCGCGCCGTGGGATCTGCCGCTGGTGATGGAACTCGTCGGCCGCACCTTGGAGGCAGGCAATCACGATGTGGCCAGAGCCCTGCTGAGGATCGCACAGGCCTCCGCCACCTCGACGGGCGGGCGCTCGGCCGTCGACATGCTCCTCCTGCGTACCGAATGGCTGACAAACCCTCCGCTGGCAGCCTCCTTGTTACCCCCGCTGGTCGCCGCCGCCCGTGGCGGCGCCCTGGGTGTGTCGGACATGGCTTTTCTCACCAGGGCACTGACGCTGCACGGATTCTCGGACCGGGCCGGCGAGTTGATGGCCATGATCCGGGATGTACCGCCGCAGGCGGACGCCTGGGCAGAGGTGCTCCTCGCGAGGGTCTTGTACTGCGTCTGGCACGGTGTGTCGCGGCAGCAAGCACAGTTGGCCCCCCAGAGTACGGACGAGTCCTATGACTTCGGGTTGAGCAACCGCGTGCCGTGGCTGCTCACGGCCCTGCACAAGGTTCCCGAGTTCCTCAAACAGGGCGACACGGCAGGGGCAGCCTTTGTGGCGGAGCAGATACTCGAAGGCATCCGGGTGAAGTCGTCGGGTCCGGAACCCTTCCTCGTAGTCTGCATGATTCTGCAGGTGACGAACTCACTGCCCGTGGCTCAGGAATGGTGTGTCAAGTTCTCCCATGCTCTGGACGACTACCCGTCGCCGGTATGGAGAGCCGCACTGTCCTTTGTCCAGGCCAGGATCTCGTTCCAGTTCGGCGATCTGGGTAGTGCACACCGGCTGCTGGGTGAGGCGCTCGCTCACAAGAGCTGGCCGGAATGGGGTGGGCACACCGCGTTCCTCGCGGCACTCCAGGTGGAGATACTCACGGAGATGGGGAGGCACGAGGAAGCTGCAGAAGTACTCGACCTTCCGGTTCCCCAATCGTCCCTGCGAGGATTCGGCGGACTGTTCTACTCACGCGCCCGTGGGCGGCACTACATGGCCGTGGGCCGCCTGCACGCCGCCGTGGCCGAGTTCGAGAACTGCCGGTACACGTACTCGTGCCAGGACTCCAGATTCCTCCTCACCGCGCCCTGGCGGTGTGATCTTGCCGAGGCGTACCTGCGCATCGGAAAGGTGGACGAAGCCCGGGAAATCCTGCTCGAGTACGACGGCCTGCTCCTCGGAGAGGAAACGGCAGTGCGCGGAAAGACGCTGCGCCTACTCGCGAAGATCAGCGAGCCCGACCAGAGGATTCCGCTCCTGAAGAATTCGGCGGACGTGCTGGAGTGCTCCAATAGCTGGCTGGAATTGGCTTACACTTTGGCCGAACTGGCCTCCGCCTACCGGGAGGCTGCGCAACTGAGTCTCGCTCGGACGGCAATGAAACGAGCCCAGCGCTTGGCACAGCAGTGCAAGGCGGCCATGCTCCAGGAACTCATCACCATGGACGCCACCGCCGACAGCGCTCAAAGGGAGGGTGCGGAGCATCACGAGGAGTTCGCCGCCCTCAGCTCAGCCGAGCGGCGTGTTGCCTTCCTGGCGATTCAGGGGCACTCGAACCGGGAGATCTCCAAGAGGCTGTTCATCACCTCCAGCACGGTGGAACAGCACCTGACGCGCATCTACCGGAAGCTGCACGTGCGGCACCGTGAGGATCTCGAGGACAGGTTCTCATGGACGCTAGCGGGTGCGGGCGGCCATACATAGCGCCTCGGCGGGCCCGCACAAAGACCGAGCGTTCTGTGCGGGCCCGCTTCGAAGCCTGCCGGCCTTGCGATCAGGGCATGTAAAAATCCTTGGGCAAGGCTTCGGCCGCGAGAATGTTCTCCCGGGAACGCTCGATCAAGCTGGCATTGGTGTGCTCGGCGATCTGCCCGAGGTCAACCC
Organism: Streptomyces sp. NPDC020362; assembly: GCF_040642095.1. Taxonomy (NCBI): domain Bacteria; kingdom Bacillati; phylum Actinomycetota; class Actinomycetes; order Kitasatosporales; family Streptomycetaceae; genus Streptomyces; species Streptomyces sp. NPDC020362. The sequence goes on along the minus strand of NZ_JBFAET010000270.1, from coordinate 3,315 downwards.
CGTAGTACTGCCGTCGCGCATAGACCCACGCCTCCAGAGCGGCCCTTATCTTGAGCATGGTGGGCAGATAGATCAGTTCATCCGCCGACGCGGGAGACGTCTCCAGATAGCCGGAGACAAAAGGTTCCGCGTCTATTCCCTCCTCAATGAAACTCAGTGTCGCGGCAAGATCGAACACATGAGGAGCATGCATCACCTCACCCCAGTCCAGGAGTCCCACCCGGTCACCGTCGAAGCGGAACTCGGTCAGCCGCGGATCGCAATGTATTTTACCGTCCGACAGATTTTCCGGTACCGCGTCAAACCCTTCGCGGATCGCTTGCTGAATCCACTCGAGTCCGTCCAGGAATGGCTGCTCCACGAGCGCCCAGTCCATCTGTTCCCACACCATCGTCTGCGGCAGCGGGGGAACGTCACGCAGAGCGACGTGGATGCGGCCAAGGGTTCGACCCGCCTGAGCCAGCTCTACTGGATTCTCCGGGTCAGTGGGGCGACCGGCGACGTATTCGAGCAGCGCCCAGCACCAGTCGCCGTGTTCGACGACGATCTTGCCATTACGCGTCCGGCGGGGAGCACCAGAAGGAATACCGGACCATTCAGATATTTCTGCGGCATGCAGACCGGATTCGAACTTTGTCCCCTGCTCCTTGGGTACGGCTTTCAGGACCGCGCGTTCGCTGTTCCTCTCCAGCAGCCAGGTATGCGAATTATAGCCTATCTTCCAGGTGTCCTCTGGCCAGGGTACGACGGCGAACTCCGGCCCACCCCAAAGGTGCAGGGGAAGCCGGTCGACAGCAGGAGCTTCCGGCAAGGGGTCAAATATTGGCATTGCTTTCCCAACCGTTGATTTCTTCGATTATTTCCGGGTCGGCCATGAAGGCACGAGCGTGAAAATCGGCCCAGGTGACTCTCCATGCCCGTGCAGCGCCTCACTGTAATGCGGGCGGACCCGACGCGGGTAGGCGATCGGCTGGAAGGATTATTTTAACGGTCCCGAGGTTGCCCTCTAGGGGTGATTAGGGGGGGCGATACCAGGAAGTCATTTGATTGACTCTCCAACGATCTCGCTCAATAACAGAGGGAGAATCCGCGTCGGCGGGCCTCCGGCCCCACAGGGAGTTGCTGTTTCGTGGCACAGGGCACTGATCAGATCGTCGTCGTCGGAATCGCACACGGCCAGGAGTCCGATCCAGCCCTGTCTGTCGTCTGGAGGGCTGTCGAGGACTCCGGAGTGGTGCCATCGGCCTCCCGTCAGGTGGTGGTGTTCGCCGATGCGGACGCGGAAGACCAGTTGGCCGAGGACCCGGTTCCTGGCTTGCAGATACGCTCATCGAAGGCCGACGGTCCGTTCAACAGCGCCGAGGACTGCCTGCGCGACGAAAGCCCGGCGATCGTGGTCTCGTACGACAGGGCCGACGCTGTCGCTGTCGCCCTGGCCTGGGGAACGCCCTCAGTCGATAACTACGGTCCGGTTCCCGTGGACGCTCGGGAACGGTCGGCGCGACTTCGAGCGCTCTCGCCGCGCTTCCGTGACGGCGCGTCGGGCCCCGACTCCCCTGTCCCGGCGCCGCTGCTGCTGTCCGGCCGCAGCGCAGCCGCCCTGAGGTCTCGCGCCGGTGAGCTGGCGGAGCATCTGCTGCGCCATCCCGAACTCTCCCTGCGCGACACCGCGTTCACCCTGACCACCGCCCGCACGATCTGGCCGCACCGCCATCTGGTCACCGCGCGGGACAGGGGCACGGCCATCGACGCGCTGCGGGCCCTGGCCGCCGGAACGTCGGGTGACAGCGTGGTGCACGCCGGGTCCGGACCGGACTCTGCCGTCTTCGTCTTTCCTGGCCAGGGCGCTCAGTGGCTCGGCATGGGTGGCGAACTGGCTGCGGCAGCACCGGTCTTCCGGGAGAAGCTGACCGAGTGCGCACGCGCGCTGCGGCCCTTCACCGGATTCGACGTCACGGAGGCACTGTCGGGTGCGGTTCCGCTGGATCGTGTGGAAGTGATCCAGCCCGCCCTGTTCGCCGTCATGGTCTCGCTGGCGGAACTGTGGCGGTCGAACGGCATCACGCCGGCCGCCGTGGTGGGACACAGTTTCGGCGAGATCGCGGCAGTGACCGCTGCCGGAGGCCTGTCCCTCACGGACGGTGCCCGGCTGGTCGCCGCGGTCAGCAGGGCGTTGGCGCGCCTTCAGGGGCACGGCGAGATGGTTGCCGTGTCCCTGCCCGCCGCGCGAACAGCCGAACTGATCGCCGAATGGGGTCTTGACCTGCACGTCGCGGTCATGAACGGCCCGCACGCAACGGTCGTGGCGGGCTCCGGCGATGCCGCCACCACGCTGCTGGAGCGGTTGCAAGCCCAGGGCGTGCGTGCCCGACTGCTGCCCATCAACATCGCCGGGCACTCGCCGTACATGGAACCCGTCCATGAGTACCTGGTGTCTGAAGCCGCCGTGGTCCGACCTCGTGCCACGGAAATCCCGGTCTACACATCCACCACGCCCCATGCCCTCGACACCGGGAACCTGGACGCCGAGCACTGGTTCGCCAGTCTGCGGGAACCCGCCCGCTTCCAGGACGTCATCGAGGCGCTGCTGCGCGACGGCCACCGTGTGTTCGTGGAAATGAGTCCGCATCCGGTACTGACGCTTTCCATCGAGGAGACCGCCGCGCACATCGGTGAGAACGTGGTCGTCCTGGAGACGATGCGCCGTGACGACGCCGGACTCGGCCGCCATCTGAATGCGTTGGCGACGGCCCATCTGCAGGGTGTGGCCCCCGACTGGAACACCGCCCTGCCCGGCGCCCGTCGCGTCACACTCCCCCCTTACCCGCTCACCTCGGTCACGGCGGACGACGGGGACGACGCGGTGGGCATGGACGGACCGCGCGAGCGGCTGCTGAGGTGCGGCCCGGCGGAGCGCGTCACCGAGGCCGTACGTCTGGTGACGGACGCCGTCGCCGCGGAACTGGGACCGTCCACGACGGTCACTGGCGCCGACGAGGCGTTTCGGTCTCTGGGCGTGGACTCCGCGGGAGCCCTGCGGATCCGCAACCGGCTGTGCGAGGTCACAGGTCTGCGGCTGCCCCCGACGGTACTCTTCGACCACCCCACCCCGCGGGCGGTGGCGGACGAACTGATCCGCGTGTTGCTCGGCAACGCCGCTGAACCCGCCCGCGCCACCATGGTTCCGGCCGATCCGCAGGAGCCGATCGCGATTGTCGGCATGGGCTGCCGCTACCCGGGCGGGGTGGCCTCACCCGAGGACCTGTGGCGGCTGGTCGCCGACGGAGTGGACGCCATCACCGAGTTCCCCGGCAA
>NZ_JBFAET010000269.1:0-9679 GCF_040642095.1 Streptomyces sp. NPDC020362 | reverse complement strand
CGGCACGGCGGCACGGCGGCACGGCGGCACGGCGGCACGGCGGCACGGCGGCACGGCGGCACGGCGGCAGCGTCGAGCGAGCTCGCCGTGCCGCACAGGGGAAAGGCGCGCTTCCGGGTGACGGCATGTCATGGCGGCCCTTGCACGCGGATACGCGTCCGAGCCCGCCGCTGCCGTCCGCTCCCCCGGGCGGCCCGCTCCCCCGCGCCCGGGCCGGCGGGGGGCGGTCACTTCGTCGCGTCGAGCACAGCCGCCAGGTCGTCACCGTACGCGCGCAGGGCCGCGTTCCGTCTGTGCTGCCTGACATAGGTCACGCTCCACCGGACGGGCAGGGCGATCGCCGTGACCTGCATCGGCGGCAGGACGTCCCGGAGGACTCCCGCGATCGCCGCACGCCTGGTCGGTTCGTTCCAGGACATCGATCAGTCTCAGCTGCGGTCCCCTGCCGCTCCGGCGCCGGCTTCCACGGCCTGCGCCCAGTCCAGGTGCCCCTCTCCCTGGACGAACATCTCGCCGATCTCGTCCTGGCACCAGACGCGCCACTCCTCGGCGAAGTCGGAGCGCCCCCGCAGCCAGGCCTGCGGAACCGCGGGGAAATGCACGCGGAGAACACGGTTGCCGCCCAGGGTGAGGGCGGTGGCGATCATCAGGCCGCTCTCCGCATCGATCTCCCGATCGACGCTCTCCACGCTCACCCCGCGATCCGCCAGCTCACCGAGGTAGGCGACGACGGTCTCCATGCCGTCCCGCTCGTGTTCCTCGTCCAGCTCGAACAGGTCGGAGATGTCTTCCGCGCTCCAGGTCCTGAATGAGTGCTGCATGTGCGGGTGGGGCCTCTCGGGTGTCGTCGGGTTCCGGCAGTCTCGTGATCGCAAGCGGCCGGCCGGTCGCGGGCCTCAGTCGGCGAACGGCTCGTCGCTCCACCGGAACCACGCCCGGTCCCCCTCGATGTGCAGCAGGAACTCGGGAACCGGGCCGTCCGGCGAGGAGAGTGCGACGCGGCGCCGTATCTCGCCGTACGCGGACTCCCACTCCTCCCAGCAGGCGTCGTCGTCCCGGTCGGCCAGGGCGAGCTCCCGGGCGAACAGATCGCGAACGGCGGCGAACCCGGGGCCGGGGACGAACCTGCCCGACAGCCAGGGGAAGTCGGCTTCGTCGATCAGGATCTCCCCGACGGGCTCTTCCCCCGTGCGCACGCACCACACCGTGCCGTCGAACCCCATGGCCCCTCCCCCGGTCCGCCGCCGTTGATCACCCCGTCAGCATGTCACCCGGCACTGACAACGCGGTCGGCCCAGAAACTGATGCGCTCCTTTACTACGGGGTATCCCGCCCGGGTGAAGTGCGCGGCCATCGGGAAATTGCCCTGATCGGTGGCGCCGGCGATGAACGGGCCGCCGCGTTCGGCGAGGAAGTGGGTGCACTCGGCGAGGAGATCGTAGGCGTAGCCGTGCCCGCGGTGTTCCGGCAGGACGCCGATGAAGCCGACGCACGGGCCGGACGAATTGCGGGCGGGGATGTGGATGCCGACGGTCTCGCCCGCGGGCGTGCGGGCGACCTGCCACCACTCGCGCGGTGACGGGAACCAGTGGAAGATGTCCAGTTCCTCCTGGGCCGCCAGGTCCACTCCGCCCTGCTCGATGGCCCGGCGGGCGTGGGCGTCCAGGGTGACGGAGTGGATGCGGCGCAGGGCGTCGAAGAAGACGGCGTCGTCCGGCTCGGAGGAGAAGACGAGACGTCCCGGGCGCCGGGGCAGGCCGTGCTCGGGGGTCCAGCGGTAGACGAAGCGTTCCACCAGCGGGTGGTAACCGGCCTTGCCCGCGGCGGCGGTGCGGGTGGCGACCGCGGCCTGCCGGCCCGGGTCGTCGCGCCAGCCGGACGGCAGGTCGAGATCCAGTTCATCGGGGTGCCAGGGAGCCGTGCGCAGGAGGTCGGCTCCTGCCTCCTCCTCGCCCTCGGCCACGTCGAACCAGTTGACGAGGAGCGGCTCGGGGTCCTCGGGCCGGGCCCACCATGCGGCGCGGGCGACGACCCGGCCGCCGCGCAGGGCGACCCGCTTCCAGTCGGGGCGGTACCGGGTCCGGCGGTGCCGTTCGGCCAGGCCCAGCGGGTCCGGCATGGCGTCGAAAAGGTGGGCACTGCTCTCGTCGAGCGTGCGGAAGACCGTGACGGTCATGGATTCCTCCGGGATGCGTGCCGCGTACGCGGCGTGAAGCGCTCCCGGTCGGTCAGACGTGGCACGCCCGCGAAACGGGGAGGGGGGAGCGCTGGATGACTGTGAACTGCATGACGCTCGCCTCCTTCCGTCCGTCTCGGGCGTGCTGCACACCCTAGGCGGACGGCCCTGGCGGCGTCGACCAGTTTTCGTGGTGCGCGCACTGGGGCTCGACCGGTGGGCGGTGGGGCCCTGGGCGGTGGGCCGGTGAGAGGCTCGGCTCGCGGCGTCGGCGTAGCGTGGGGGTGTGAAGTCGGTGCGCGGCTGGTCGTCGCGCCGGAACCGGGAGGAGCGCGGCTGGCTGCGGGGCGCACCACCGCCGCGGTGGGTGCGGGTGCTCCCGGTCCTGCTGCTCGTGTCGGTGACCGCGGCCACGGTCGTCACCCCGCACGCGAGCGATCTCGGATTCCTGCTGGGCGCGATCCCTCCGCTCGCCGTCCTGTCGTACGGTCCGCTGGCCACCGCCGTCCTGGGCGTGCTGGTCGTCGTGGTGCTGAACATACCGGCGACCCATCTGGACCGGCCGGGCAACACCGATCTGCTCACCATCGTGTTCGTCGCCGTGCTGAGTGTGTTCGTCTCCTATGTGCGCAGCCGCCGCGACGCCCAGCTGGACACGGAGCGCGCGATCGGGCAGGCCGTGCAGCAGGCCGTGATGCCGCCGCTGCCGGAGCGTGTCGGACGGGTCGGGTGTGCCGGGTTCTACCGGGCCGCCCAGGACGGGACGCTGGTCGGCGGGGACTTCTTCGACGTGCGGGAGGGTCCGTACGGCGTCCGCGCGGTGATGGGGGACGTACGGGGGCACGGGCTGGTGGCGGTCGCGACGGTGGTGTCGCTGCTGGGTGCGTTCCGGGAGGCGGTGCTGGACCAGCCGGACCTGGAGTCGGTCGCGGCCCGGATGGATCGCAGACTCTCGGTGGACTCGGCGGGAGTGCGCCACGGGGAACTGTTCGCGACGGCGGTACTGCTGGAGTTCACGGCCGACGCGCGTACGGTCCGCGTGGTCGTCTGCGGGCATCCGGCGCCGGTGCTGCTGCACGACGGGCGGGCCGAGGAGCTGGCCGTCGCGGGGGCCGCTCCGCTGGGCCTCGACCTGGTCGGCGTCGAGTCGCCCAAGGAGGTCACCGTGCCGCTGGGGCCGGGCGATCGCCTGCTGATCGCCTCCGACGGGGTCTGGGAGGCCCGGGACGCCTCCGGCGTCTTCTATCCGCTGCCCGAGCGCCTGGCCGCCTTCACGGACACGGCCTCCGGTGAACTGGCCGAGGCCGTGTGGGCGGACCTCGGGCGACGGCACTACGAGGTCCGTGACGACGCCAGCGTGCTCGTCCTGACGCCCGCTCCGGCGGACATCTGACCCCCGACGACCCCTGCGCCCGTCCCCGACGGACCCGTCGGCCCACCTCCCGGCGGACGCGGATCGTGGCCTGCGGCCTTCGGCGCGCCCGTGGGCCCGAAGGGTCCGGTGCCCCGGCGCCTCGCGATCCCGAAGGCCCTGCGGGCTCGTGCCGTCCACAGGCGCCCCGACGGACACACGTGCCCGAGTTCGAACGCGAGACCCAAAACGCCAGGGTCCGCCACCCCTTCCGCCGCGTAGAAATATCTACCAGCATGCATATGCCGGGTTGGCGTGCAGGCGCACCTAGTGCCCGGTGACGGCCGTTCCCTGCCCTCGGGCCGGCGAGCGAGGATCACCCGGAGCAGTGCATGACGAACACGATGTGGATGCGAGGCGTGGAGTGGCTGGCCGCGGCGGCGGCCGATCCCCGCGCCTGCAAGTGGGAGTGGGACCACGGCGAGGGCATCGCGCTGCTGGAGGCGGGCCGCTTCTGGGACGTCCTGAGCGTTCCCGACCGGCTCGGCCTGCTCACCCTGGACCTGCTGTGGCAGCCCTCGCGGCCCGTGCCGGGGCCGACGCTGGTGGACACCGCCGCAGGGCGGGTCGGGTTCTTCCTGCCGCCGGACCCGTCCGGGGGCTGGGTCGGTGCAGGTCTGCGGTACGCCACGAAGGGGTCCTGGGTGGCCGTACCGCCGCCGTACCGGCCCGCCCGGTTCCTGGAGTGGCTGGTCCCGCCGGACGGCACCGGCACGCTGCATGCGCCCGGGTCGCTGGAGGCGGCGCTGCGGCAGGCCAACGGCACGCTGACCGTGCTGGCGCCGCTGGGCGGGCAGTAACCGGAGCGGATCAGGAGCGCTCGGTTTCGGACCGTGTGCGCTGCGCGAGCCCTGCCAAGGCGGCCCACAGGCCGTCCGGTTCGGCGGGCACGGTCCGCCCCTGCGCCTGCCACTCCTCGACGAGCTGGGCATAGATCGGTTCCCGGGTTCTGAGGGCGCCGGCCACCTCGGTGTGGACGCGCGGGGCGGTCTCGACGCAGGGCAGGCGCCTGAAGAGGAGCGATCCCGTCTGGTACGTCGGGGCCCTGCGGTCCAAAAGGTTCATGCCCGGGCAACGCCCGGAACGCGCCGGTGGTACGCCCCGCCCGGCCCCCGCTCACCGGGTCGGGTGAGCGCACCCCTCGAACGGGGCGTTCCGCCCGTCCGACAAACATCCCGCAGCCGGGTGCACACGGCCGCGATGAGGCCCGTGCCGAGGCCGGGTGCCAAGGGCCGCGAGGGGCCCGTGCCGACCGTCCCGGCCGACAGGCGCCCTGCGGTACGCGCTCCTATGCTGGACGGACAGGGCTCCGACGTCTCGCCCACCGCACGTTCGGCTCTCACGTGCTTGGAGTCAGCCCATGTCGCATTCGCCCGCCCGCCTGCGCAGAGGGGTCGTGGTCGCCGTCGCGGCGGGGGCGCTTGTGGTGCCGCTCGCCGGTGCTCCGGCAGGGGCCGCGCCGGCCTTCGGGACCGTCGCGTTCGCCGCCGGCTCCCCGAGTCCCTCCCCTTCGGGATCGGCCGTCCGTACCCTCACCCCGGAGGTGGCCCGCCAACTCGACACCGCGGTGCAGAAGGTGATGACCGAGGCGCACGTGCCCGGCGTGACGGTCGGCATCTGGACACCGCACCAGGGCAGTTACGTGGCCTCGTACGGTGTCGCCGACGTGACCGGCGGCCGGAACATGACGCCGAACCTGTACATGCGGATCGGCAGCGAGACCAAGACGTTCACCGTGACGGCGCTGCTGCAACTGGTGGACCAGGGAAGGATCGGACTGGACGATCCGATCGGCAAGTACGTCGACGGTGTGCCGGGCGGCGACACGATCACGCTGCGGCAGCTGGCGGGCATGCGCAGCGGGCTGTTCAACTACTCCGAGGACGACAGCTTCTTCAAGGCGCTCACCTCCGACCCCCGGCGCAGCTTCACCCCACAGGAACTGCTCGGCTACTCCTTCAAGCATCCGGTGCTGTTCCCGCCGGGGCAGAAGTTCTCGTACTCCAACACCAATCTCATCCTGCTGGGCCTGGTGGTCGAGAAGGAGAGCGGACAGCCGCTCGGGACCTACATCCAGCGGAACATCCTCGACCCGGCCGGCATGAAGGACACGCTGTTCCCGGTGGGCGCGGAGTTCCCGGCCCCGCACGCGCAGGGCTACACGAACCAGACGGCCGACGGCAAGGTCGCGGACGCGGCCGACTGGAACCCGTCCTGGGGGTGGGCGGCCGGCGCGATGATCTCGAAGCAGGACGATCTGCGGGTGTGGGCGCGCACGGTGGCCACGGGCCAACTGCCGGACGGCCGCTGGATGATCAGCCCCGCCACGCAGAAGCAGCGGCTCGTCACCCCCGCGACGCCCATCCCGGGCGCGGGGTACGGGCTCGGCATCTTCAACGTGCAGGGCTGGATCGGCCACAACGGCTCGCTGCCGGGTTACGAGTCCCTGACCGTCTACCTCCCGGCGGCGCAGGCGACCCTGGTGGTGCTCCTCAACACCGACATCGACCACAACGGCCAGGAACCGAGCACCCTGTTCGGCGAGGCGATCACGAAGATCGTCTCGCCCGACCACGTCTTCAACCTGCCGGCCCAGCCGGCGGCCAGGTGAGGCCGCGACCGGGCCGGACGCACACGCCGTGGCGGTGATGCGCTGCTCGTGCACGGCCGGTGACCGGGTGCACCGGAGCCCGCAGGAGGTGCCGGGCCGCCGGCTGGGTTCCTGGCACAGGTGCGGGGCTCCGACCGGACCCCCGTCCCGGTCGTGCCCCGCGGAGTGCCGAACTTACGTGGGCCGGACGGCGCCGGGTATCGCGCCGGTGCCCTCTCGGCGCGGGCGAGGACTCATCCGTGCACAGGTGAGTCCGGTTGGCCCTGGTTCGCCCCGCCGAGCGTGGGGGCGGCGAGGGCGCCGGAGGCCAGGTGGGCGAGGACGACCTCGTACAGATCGCTGCCGAGGGCCAGCAGCTGGCGTTCCAGGACCGGTTCGGCCGATCGGACGTGCTCGCGCACGGTCTGGGCGTGGACGCCGAGGTCCCGGGCCGCGCGTTCGGCGTTGGAGTCCGCGGCGATCCAGGCCCGCAGGGTGCGGCGCAGGTCGCGGCCGTCCGTGTTCAGGCGGCCGAGCAGGTCGTCGGCCCAGGCGCGCAGCGCCGCCGAGGCCAGGAGGTCGCCGAGCCCGGCCCGGGCCGCCGGGTGCGGGGACGCGCCGTGGGGGTCGTACGGCTCCTGCACCGCTTCGGTGTTGAGCGCGAGGTGGGCGGCGGCGCGGGTGGTGAGGTCGGAGAAGTCGGTGGCGAGCAGGGCCTCGACGCGGTCCATGCGGGCACGGACGGTGTTGCGGCTGACGCCGAGGACCTTGGCCGCGCTCACGGCGGTGAACTCCAGACCGAGCCGGGTGGTGGCGAGCAGTTCGGCGCGGATGTGGTGGGGCAGGCTGTCGAGGGGGCGCAGGACGCCGGCGGACCAGTCGCGCAGCGCGTCCGGGTCCATGAGCCGTGCGGGGTGGGTGCGTTCGGCGTAGACGGCCGTCTGGTCCGGGCGGAAGCGGGCGACGGCAAGGGCACTGATGGCCTGCCCGTAGGCGGTGGCGGTGTGGGCGAGGCGCTGGCGGAGGCTGCCGCCGAGGAAGGTGCCCGGCCGCCCGTCGACCAGGGAGCGCAGGCTCTCCCGCGCCGCGGGTGCGGGGCTGACGACGATCACGTGCCCGTCCATCGCGGGGCAGCGCACGACGAGTGCCTGGCCGCCGAGGGTGTCCGCGCAGGCGTGGGCGAGGGCGTCCCGCTCGGCGGGGGATCCCTCGACGACGTAGACCCGGGCGGTGTCCTCCTCCAGCAGGCCCGGCCACAGACCCGCGGCCACCCGGCGGGCGGAGACGGTCTCCTCCACCATCAGCAGTTGCAGGATGGCCAGCCGCAGGTCGGCGGTGGCCCGCTGCAGCCGGTGCCGGGATTCCGTCAGTTTCCGTTCCCTCAGCAGCAGTTCGAGCACGCCCGCAGCGTGGTGGACGATCTCGGCCGCGCGCCGGTCGAAGGGTTCCGGGCGGACCACGGCGAGCACCGAGCCCGCCGCCGGGCCCTGTTCGGGGTGGGGCAGACGGACCATACGGAGGTGGCGTGTGCCGTCCTGGAGGGCGGCCGCGGAGATCCGGCCGGCGACCAGGTCGGCGAGCACGGTCGCGTCGAGCGGCACGCGGTCGCCGGCGAGGAGGGCACCGTGCGCGTCCTGCAGGCAGACCGCCGCCCGCACGGTCCGCCCGAGCCAGGCTACGACCCGGCGCGGATCCCGGACCGCGGGACGCAACTGGTCGAGCAACTGCTGGGCCCAGGCCGTGTCGTTGTCGTGCAGCTGGGGGGCGTGGGGGTCCTCGTCTGCTCGGCCGGCCACGTCACCGTTCTCCTCGTCTCCGTGCTGACCTCGACTTTCGACGGGGACGTTACCCCAGATGCGCCCCCCGTTCACCCCTGGTGCGGACGGCTTCGACCGCATCGCGGCAGGGACTCACGGCTGCGTCGCACCGGTTTGCCCCCGGGCGCGCGGCAGGGCGCGCGTGGGCTGCGCGTGCGATACCCGGGAGACGGCATAAGCTCGACGGGTGGCGAAGTACTTCGACGTGCACCCCGAGAACCCGCAGCCGCGCAGCATCGGCCAGATCGCCGACGCCGTGCGGTCGGACGCACTCATCGCATACCCGACCGACTCCTGTTACGCACTGGGCTGCCGGCTGGGCAGCCGGGACGGCATCGAGCGGATCCGCTCGATCCGCCATCTGGACGACCGGCACCACTTCACACTGATGTGCCGGGACTTCGCGCAGCTCGGGCAGTTCGTGCGCGTCGACAACGACGTGTTCCGGGCCGTCAAGGCGTCGACGCCCGGCAGCTACACCTTCATCCTCCCGGCCACCCGCGAGGTGCCGCGCATGCTGCAGCATCCGAAGAAGAAGACCGTGGGCGTGCGCATCCCCGACCACGTGGTCACCCAGGCGCTGCTGGCCGAGCTGGGCGAGCCGCTGCTGTCCAGCACGCTGCTGCTGCCGGACGAGGAGGAGCCGATGACCCAGGGCTGGGAGATCAAAGACCGGCTCGACCACGCGGTGGACGCGGTGGTCGACTCCGGGGACTGTGGCACCGAACCGACCACCGTCGTCGACTTCTCCGGCGGCGAGGCGGAGATCGTGCGCCGCGGCGCCGGGGACACCACGCGCTTCGAGTGAGGACGGGCTCCCGGTGAGGCCGAGTGGATCTTGCGTGCCAGCATGAGAGGCACACACAGCGCGGAGCGGTACCTTCCTCCCGCCGCTGATTCCTCAGGAGGCTTCTCACCATGACCGCCGTACAGGGAACAGCCGTCGACATCCCGACCGCGGACGGCACCGCCGACGCCTACCTCGCCCACCCCGCGGACGGGAGCCCGCATCCGGGCGTCCTCCTCTACCAGGACGCCTACGGTCTGCGCCCGCAGCTGAGGGCGATGGCCGACCGGCTCGCCGGCGCCGGTTACACCGTCCTGGTGCCGAACGTCTTCCACCGGCACGGCCGGACGCCGATCGGAGAGCTTCCGGAGTTCATCGACCCCGCCGCGGACCCGACCATCTGGGAGCGGATCGGCCCGGTCATGGCCTCCCTCACCCCCGAGCAGACCGAGCGGGACGCGGACGCCTATCTGGGCCGGCTCGCCGACAGTCCCCTCGTCGCCGACGGCCCGGTCGCGCTGACCGGTTACTGCATGGGCGCCCGCCTGGCACTGCGCACCGCGGCCACCCATCCCGGGCGGGTGGCCGCCGCGGCCGGGTTCCACGGCGGCCGGCTGGCCACCGACGCCCCGGACAGCCCGCACCTGGGCGCCGAGCACATCACCGCGGAGCTGTACTTCGGCCACGCCGACCAGGACCAGTCCATGCCCGAGGAGCAGATCCGGCGGCTGGAGGACGCGCTCACCGCCGCCGGCGTACGGCACACCGCCGAGGTCTACCCGGGCGCTCAGCACGGCTACACCCAGGCGGACACCCCCGCCTACAGCCGCGAGGCCGACGAGCGCCACTGGGCGGCCCTGCTCGACCTGCTGAAGCGCACCTTCTGAGGTCCGCGGGG
>NZ_JBFAET010000268.1:0-9705 GCF_040642095.1 Streptomyces sp. NPDC020362 | reverse complement strand
GCCCCGTACACGGCGTACGGGGCCCTTGCGCGTCGCGCGTCTACGACCGGCTGCGCGCCGAGGTCACGCGGTAGACGTCGTACACGCCCTCCACGCCCCGGACGGCCTTCAGGACGTGGCCGAGGTGCTTCGGGTCGCCCATCTCGAAGGTGAAGCGGGAGGTGGCCACACGGTCGCGGGAGGTCTGGACGGCCGCGGACAGGATGTTGACGTGCTGGTCGGACAGCACGCGGGTGACGTCCGACAGCAGGCGGGAGCGGTCCAGGGCCTCGACCTGGATGGCGACCAGGAAGACCGAGGACTGGGTGGGAGCCCACTCGACGTCGAGGATCCGCTCCGGCTCGCGCGACAGTGACTCCACGTTGACGCAGTCGCTCCGGTGAACCGATACACCACTACCCCGCGTGACGAAGCCGATGATCGGGTCGCCGGGGACGGGCGTACAACAGCGGGCCAGCTTGACCCACACGTCGTCGACGCCCTTGACGACCACGCCGGGGTCGGCGCTGGAGCGGCGCTTGCGCCCGCGGGTGCGCGTGGGCGGGACGGCCTCGTCGATCTCCTCGGTGGCGGCCTCCTCCCCGCCGAGCGCGGCGACGAGCTTCTGCACGACGTGCTGGGCGGAGACATGGCTCTCGCCGATCGCCGCGTAGAGCGCGGAGATGTCCGGGTAGCGCATCTCGTGCGCGAGCGTGACCAGGGAGTCGCCGGTGAGGATGCGCTGGATCGGCAGGTTCTGCTTGCGCATGGCGCGGACGATGGCGTCCTTGCCCTGCTCGATCGCCTCGTCGCGGCGCTCCTTGGAGAACCAGGCCCGGATCTTGTTGCGGGCCCGCGGCGACTTGACGAATCCGAGCCAGTCGCGGGAGGGTCCCGCGCCCGGCGCCTTGGAGGTGAAGACCTCCACCAGATCGCCGTTGTCCAGGGTGGATTCGAGCGGTACGAGCCTGCCGTTGACCCGCGCTCCTATGGTGCGGTGGCCGACCTCGGTGTGGACGGCGTACGCGAAGTCGACCGGGGTGGCCCCGGCCGGGAGCGCTATGACATCGCCCTTGGGGGTGAAGACGAAGACCTCGTTGCGGGACAGGTCGAAGCGCAGGGACTCCAGGAACTCGCCCGGGTCCTCGGTCTCCTTCTGCCAGTCCAGCAACTGGCGCAGCCACGCCATGTCGTTGAGGTGGTCGTCCTTTCCCTTGCCGGACGACTTGGGCGCGTCGGTACGCACCTTGGAGGCGCCGGCGACGGCCTCCTGCTTGTACTTCCAGTGCGCGGCGATGCCGTACTCGGCACGGCGGTGCATGTCGAACGTGCGGATCTGGAGCTCGACCGGCTTGCCGTTGGGGCCGATGACCGTCGTGTGCAGCGACTGGTACATGTTGAACTTGGGCATCGCGATGTAGTCCTTGAACCGGCCGGGGACCGGGTTCCATCGCGCGTGCACGGTGCCGAGGGCGGCGTAGCAGTCCCGCACGGTGTCGACGAGGACGCGGATGCCCACCAGGTCGTAGATCTCCGCGAAGTCGCGACCGCGGACGATCATCTTCTGGTAGACGCTGTAGTAGTGCTTGGGACGCCCGGTGACCGTCGCCTTGATCCGGGCCGCGCGCAGGTCGGCCTGGACCTCGTCGGTCACTATGGCGAGGTACTCGTCCCGCTTGGGCGCCCGCTCGGCGACCAGCCGCACGATCTCGTCGTACATCTTGGGGTAGAGGATCGCGAACGCGAGGTCCTCCAGCTCCCACTTGATGGTGTTCATGCCCAGGCGGTGGGCGAGGGGCGCGTAGATCTCCAGGGTCTCGCGCGCCTTCTTCTCCTGCTTCTCGCGCTTGAGATAGCGCATGGTGCGCATGTTGTGCAGGCGGTCGGCGAGCTTGATGACGAGGACCCGCGGGTCCTTCGCCATCGCCACGACCATCTTGCGCACGGTCTCGGCCTGCGCGGCCTCGCCGAACTTGACCTTGTCCAGCTTGGTGACGCCGTCCACGAGGAGGGCGACGACGTCGCCGAAGTCACGGCGCAGGTCGTCCAGGCCGTACTCGGTGTCCTCGACAGTGTCGTGCAGCAGCCCGGCCATCAGGGTGGCCGGATCCATGCCCAGCTCGGCGAGGATGGTGGTGACGGCGAGCGGGTGCGTGATGTACGGGTCGCCGCTCTTGCGCTTCTGGCCCCGGTGCCAGCGCTCGGCGACCTGGTAGGCGCGCTCGATCTGCCGGAGCGTCGAGTTCTCGATCTTGGGGTCGTTGCTGCGGACTATCCGCAGCAGCGGCTCCAGCACGGGGTTGTACGGGTTCGCGCGCTGGACGCCGAGGCGGGCGAGGCGGGCGCGCACGCGGTTAGAGGAGCCGCTGCGGGCGGGCTGGCCGGCGGCGGGGCGCACGGGAGGGGCCGGTTTGGGGCGCGCGGTCTCGGCAGCCTTCTCCACGGGCGCGGACTGGGCGTGCTCGGCCGTCCCGCGGGTGTCGTTCCTCGCGTGGGAGGCGTTCGGCGCGGGCTTCGCCGCGGGCGCCGAGGCGGGCTCGGGCTTGGCGGCGGTCAGTGGCTGGGCCTCGTCTGGCAAGAGGACTCCTCGTGCGCGATCCGGGTCCCCCGGTCAGGCTCCGGAGACCCCATGGTATCGATCCTGCGCCCCGTCATCGCCTTCAGGCGGCTGTGAGGACCGTCTACCCCTGAAACACGAGGGGCCGCCGAGGGATTCCAAGGGGCGTCACCGGGGTGTTCCGGGGGTGACTGCGAGGTTGCGGCCGGGGGCGAGGACGTCCTGGAGGCCTGCTGCACGGGGCGCCCTGCGGGGATGGGGACGCCGACGGCGGGGGCGGCCCACGGGGGCCACCCGGCAGGCGGCGACGAAGACCGCACGAGTGGTGCGGGTGGGAAACCACGAAGCGGCCGAGGGCGGAGCCGAGATCGCTCGGTCCGCCGACGGCCGCATCCGCACCACGCTCAGATCTGGAGCAACGCCTCCAGCGGAGCCCCGCTCAGCGCCGGCTCCAGACGCCCGCGCCCGCCCAGGAATCCCAGCTCCATGAGGACCGCGAGGCCGGAGACCGCGGCCCCGGCCCGCTGGATGAGCTGGATCGCGGCCTCGGCGGTGCCACCGGTGGCCAGGACGTCGTCGACGATCAGCACACGGTCCCCGGAGGACAGGTCCTCGGCGTGCACCTCGATCTCCGCCGAGCCGTACTCCAGGTCGTACGCCTGCCGGAGCGTCGCCCCCGGCAGCTTGCCGGCCTTGCGGACCGGGATGAACCCGAGGCCCGCCCGGACCGCGACCGGGGCGCCCAGGATGAAGCCCCGGGCCTCCAGGCCGACGACCTTGGTGGCACCGGTGTTGGCGGCGATCTCGGCCAGCGCGTCGGTGAGGGCCGTGAAGGCCGCCGGGTCCGCCAGGAGCGGCGTGATGTCCTTGAACATCACACCCGGCTCCGGGTAGTCGGCCACATCACGGATGCGGCTGAGCAGCAGTTCCCTGATGTCGGTCATCGGCGCTTCCCGGAGGGCCGGCCACGGCCCCGGCTGCGGGAAGCGGGCTGGTTGCGCGGACCCACCACGGCGGGAGCGGCGTCCTCGGGCTCGTCGCCCTCGGCGGACCGGGCGTCCACGAGGCCCTCCTCGGCGGTGGCCTGCGCGCGCTTGGCCAGGACCCGCTTCCTCAGTGCCTTCATCGCCGGCTCGCGCTCCTTGAGGTCGGCGACGAGCGGCGTGGCGATGAAGATCGAGGAGTACGCACCGGCCGCAAGGCCGACGAACAGCGACAGCGAGATGTCGTTCAGCGTGCCGGCCCCGAGGAAGCCGCCGCCGATGAACAGCAGGCCCGCCACCGGCAGCAGGGCGACCACGGTGGTGTTGATGGAGCGGACCAGCGTGCCGTTGATCGACTGGTTGGCGATGTCGCTGTAGGTGAAGCGGGTCTGCTTGGTGATGTCCTTCGTCTGCTCCTTGAGGCTGTCGAAGACGACGACCGTGTCGTAGAGCGAGTAACCGAGGATCGTCAGCAGACCGATGATCGTACCGGGCGTGACCTCGAAGCCGACGAGGGCGTAGATACCGGTCGTGATGGTGATGTCGTGGATCAGCGCGACGAGCGCCGCGATGGCCATGCGCCACTCGAAGGCGATCGCCAGGTAGATCACCACGAGCACCATGAAGATCGCCAGGCCCTCCCAGGCCTTGTTGGCGATCTGCTCGCCCCAGCTCGGACCGACCAGGTCGGCGGCGAGCTTCTCCGGGTTGAGGTTCAGGTCCTTGGCCAGCGTCTGCTTGATCTGGTCGGACTTGCCGGTGTCGATGCCGGCGATCTGGATGCGCAGGCTGCCGTTGCCGAGCTTCTGCACGACCGCTTCGTGGCCCGAGGCGCCCTTGGCGTACTCCTCGGCCTTGGCCACCGAGGTGCTCATGTTCGTCGGGGTCGTGAAGACCGCGCCGCCCTGGAACTCGATGCCCATGTTCAGGCCGCGCACCGCCAGGCCGAGGATGGCCGTGATGGTGATCAGGATCGAGACGCCGTACCAGATCTTGCGCTTGCCGACGAAGTCGTAGCTGATCTCACCACGGTGCAGTCGGGCGCCGAGGCTGCCGAGTTTCGACATCGCTCACGCTTCCTTCGGGTCGACAGGGCCGGCGGCGGGACCGGCGGGACGGCGGGTACGGCGCAGCGGCGGCTTGGCACCCAGGCTCTTCGGGTCGAGCCCGGACCACTTGTGGCCGTTCGCGAAGAACTTGCGGCGGGCGAGGAGCGTCATCAGCGGCTTGGTGAAGAAGAAGACGACGACCACGTCGAGCACGGTGGTCAGGCCGAGCGTGAACGCGAAGCCCTGGACCTTGCCGACGGTGACGATGAACAGCACGGCGGCGGCGAGGAACGAGACGAAGTCGGAGACCAGGATGGTGCGCCGGGCGCGCGGCCAGGCTCGCTCGACGGCGGGGCGCAGCGAGCGGCCCTCGCGGATCTCGTCCCGGATGCGTTCGAAGTACACGATGAACGAGTCCGCGGTGATACCGATGGCCACGATGGCACCGCAGACGGCCGGCAGGTTCAGCGCGAAGTGGATGGCCGGGCCGAGCAGCGACATGATCACGTAGGTGAGGATCGCGGAGATCATCAGGGAGGCCATGGCCACGATCGACAGACCGCGGTAGTAGGCGATCAGGTAGATCACGACCAGGGCGAGGCCGATGGCACCGGCGAGCAGACCGGCGTGCAGCTGCTGACCACCGAGCGCGGCGGTCACCGTGGTGACGGTGTCCTCCTTGAAGGACAGCGGCAGGGCACCGTAGGACAGCATGTTGGCGAGGCTCTGCGCCTCCTGCTGGGTGAAGTGGCCGGAGATCTCCGCCTGGCCGCCGCTGATGGCCGACTGCACGAACGGGCTGGAGACGACCTGGCCGTCGAGGACGATGCCGAACTCGTTCTGCGGGGACTGGTTCTTGGCCAGCTGGCCGGTGATGTCCGAGAACTTCTTCGATCCGCTGGAGGTGAAGGTCATCTGGACCTGCCAGCCGGAGGCGCCCTGGGTGTCGAAGACCGCCTGGGCCTTCTTCACCTCGGTGCCGTCCACGCCGGCCGGGCCGAGGACGTACTTGTACCAGACCTTGTCGACCTGGCCGCAGGCCACGGTGGACTCGCCCGGCTTGGCACTCGTGCCGGCCTTGGCGCGCTCGGCGGGCTTGGTGCAGTCCAGGGCGGCGTACTGGGCCTGGAGCTTGGCGGCGCCGGCACTGGCGCCGGAGGGCGAGGCCGACGGGCTCGGGGAGGACGTGGCGCTCGGCGAGGACTTGGTGCTCGGGGACGCGGAGGACGACGGCGTGGCGTCGGCCTTCAGCGCGTCGGTGACCGCGCGGCCCTGCGAGGTGGCGGTGGCCGTCGGGGACGCGGAGGAGGACGAGGAGGCCTTCTGCTTGCCGGAGGCGCTGCTCGACGGGCTCGGCGAGCTGCTCCCGCTGGAGGAGGCGCTCGGCGACGGGCTCGGCGCGGCGGCGCCGCTCGGCTCGCTGGCGAGAACCGGACGGAAGTACAGCTTGGCGGTGGTGCCGACCTGCTGCTGGGCTTCCTTGGAGTTGGTGCCCTTGGGGATGTTCACGATGATGTGATCGGCCCCCTGGGTCTGCACCTCCGCCTCGGAGACGCCCAGGCCGTTGACACGGCGGTTCATGATGTCGACCGCGGTGTCCATGTTGGCCTTGTTGATCGCGGACCCCTGGTCGGCCTTCGCCTTGAGCGTGATGCTCGTACCACCGGCGAGGTCGATGCCGAGACGCGGCGTGGTGTTCCCGGAAAGGAACATCCCTCCGGTGAGCGCCACGATGGCGATCAGGATGAGGGCCAGCGTGCGCCCTGGCCTGCTCTGGGCACTCGCGCTCCGGCCCTTCTTAGGTGCTGCCACCTTCTCGTACTCCCTCTCGGGCCGCCCCGCGCCCGGTCGGCGCGGTCGGCCATGACATGGTGTCGGGCTCCCGTGCGGGAAACAGACGCGCCCGGGGTGCGCGGGGCGCGATCAGGTCGCGCCGCACACCCCGGGACGTGACTACTTCGCGTCGGAGTCGCCGTCGGTCTTCTTCGGCTCTTCGTCCGCCTTGGCCTCGGCGGCCTCGGCCGCGTCGGTCTTGTCCTCGTCGGCGTCCTTCTTACCGAGGTCGACGGCCTTGTCGTCGGAGGCGGCGGCAGGCTCGTCGGTGGCGTCGGACTCGGTGAGGGAGGAGGCGTCGTCCGGGACGATGGCGGCGTCGGACTTCAGGTCGTGCTCGATGCCGTGGACGATGCGGTTGTACTCGTCGTCGGTGAGGACGGCGCCGATCGCGTTCTTGGCGAAGAGAAGGTCGACGCCCGGACCGGCGTCGAGGAGGACCGTGTCCTCATTGACCTCCTTGACCGTCGCGTACATCCCCCCGATGGTGCGGACACCGGATCCGGGCTGCATCTCGTTCCGCATGGAGGCGGCCTGCTGCTGCTTCTTCTTGGCCGAGCGTGTCATCAGGAACATGGCCGCGATGAGCACGATGAAGGGGAGAAGGGTAAAGGCATTCACGGGACGGAATTTCCTTCGCGCGACCGCGCGGTGAGCGGCCTGTTGGATGGGGGTTGTCGGCGCCGCCCGCAAGGGCGGCATCGGCGGAGTCTAAGCGAGTCCGCGTGCATGGAACAACGCTCAGCATGGCACCTGGGTTCCTGCACCCGCCAATGCCCCGCCGTCACGGAGCCATCACGCCCCGAACAGGTCCTGTTGTCCGGTTCCCCCAGCTGACGTGCGGGGCGGGGTCAGACCGAGATGCGCCCATGCAGCGGGAGTGGCGACCCGGCCGCGCGGGGTACGGGCGAGCAGGCCCTCCCGTACCAGGAAGGGTTCGGCCACCTCCTCGACGGTCTCGCGCTCCTCCCCCACCGCGACCGCGAGCGTGGACAGGCCGACCGGGCCGCCGCCGAAGAGTTTCAGCAGCGCCTCCAGCACGGCCCGGTCCAGGCGGTCGAGGCCGCGCGCGTCGACCTCGTAGACCGCGAGGGCGGCCGCGGCGATCTCCCGGGTGATGAAGCCGTCCGCCTTGACCTGCGCGTAGTCGCGCACGCGGCGCAGCAGGCGGTTGGCGATGCGGGGCGTGCCGCGGGAGCGTCCGGCGATCTCCGCGGCACCGTCCGGATCGATCTCGACGTCGAGCAGGCTGGCCGAGCGGTGCACGACCCGCTCCAGCTCGGCGGGCTCGTAGAACTCCATGTGTCCGGTGAAGCCGAAGCGGTCGCGCAGCGGGGGCGGCAGCAGGCCCGCGCGCGTGGTGGCGCCGACCAGGGTGAACGGGGGCAGCTCCAGGGGGATGGCGGTGGCGCCGGGACCCTTGCCGACGATGACGTCGACGCGGAAGTCCTCCATGGCCATGTACAGCATCTCCTCGGCGGGCCGGGACATGCGGTGGATCTCGTCCAGGAAGAGGACCTCTCCCTCCTGGAGGGAGGAGAGGATCGCGGCGAGGTCGCCGGCGTGCTGGATGGCGGGGCCGGAGGTGATGCGGATGGGGGCGCCCATCTCGGCGGCGATGATCATCGACAGGGTGGTCTTGCCGAGGCCGGGCGCGCCGGAGAGCAGTACATGGTCGGCGGTCGCACCCCGCGCGCGGGCGGCACGCAGAACGAGGTCGAGCTGTTCGCGGACCTTCTCCTGGCCGATGAACTCGCCGAGGTCCTTGGGCCGCAGGGCGGCCTCGACGGCCTGGTCCTCGCGGTCGGCGACGGAGCCCACCAGCCGCTCCGCGGCGGGGCCGACGAGCCGCTCCTCGGCGGAGGTGTCGGTCGTGTCGTCCCAGTTCACTCGAGATCTCCTAGCTGGCGGCGCGGGTCAGCGGGCGCGGTTGAGGGTCTGCAGGGCGGCCTTCAGCAGCAGGCCCACCTGGGGCGTGCCGCCGGCCGCCTCGGCCTGGGGGGCGACGGAGGCAACCGCCTCCTCGGCCTCGCGGGAGGCGTAGCCGAGGCCGATGAGGGCCGCGTGCAGCTGGTCGCGCCAGCCCTGGGTCACCGGGGCGCCCACCGCCGGGGCGGCGCCGGTGGGGGCACCGAGCCGGTCCTTCAGCTCCAGCAGCAGCTTCTGCGCGCCCTTCTTGCCGATGCCGGGGACGGCGGTGAGGGCCTTCTCGTCGGCGGTGGCGACGGCACGGCGCAGCACGTCCGGGGTGTGCACGGCGAGCATCGCCTGGGCCAGGCGCGGACCGACTCCGCTCGCGGTCTGCAGCAGCTCGAAGGTCTGGCGCTCGTCGTCGTCGGCGAAGCCGTACAGGGTGAGGGAGTCCTCGCGTACGACCAGGGAGGTGTGCAGCCTGGCGGGCTGGCCGATGCGGAGCGTCGACAGCGTGTTCGGCGTGCACTGGACGGTCATGCCGACGCCGCCGACCTCGACGACGGCTGCGTCGGGGGCGAGGGCGGCGACCGGTCCGCTGACGAAGGCGATCATGCCGTACGGCCTTTCGTTGCGTTGACGGTGTGCAGGGCGACGGCCTGCTGGAGCCGGTTCTGGGCGGGTGCGCGCCAGATGTGGCAGATGGCGAGCGCGAGGGCGTCGGCGGCGTCGGCGGGCTTGGGCGGCGCGGCGAGCCGGAGCAACCGGGTGACCATGGCGCCGACCTGGGCCTTGTCGGCGCGGCCGCTGCCGGTGACGGCGGCCTTGACCTCGCTCGGGGTGTGCAGGGCGACCGGGATGCCGCGCCGGGCCGCGCACAGCATCGCGACGGCGCTGACCTGGGCGGTGCCCATCACCGTGCGCACGTTGTGCTGGCTGAAGACACGCTCCACGGCGACGATCTCGGGCCGGTGCTCGTCCAGCCACTCCTCGATGCCCTCTTCGGCGGCGAGCAGGCGCAGGCTCAGCTCGGCGTCCACAGGGGTCCGTACGACCCCGACGCCGAGCATGGTGAGCGGCCGGCCCGCGACCCCCTCGACGACGCCGATGCCGCACCGCGTCAGTCCGGGGTCCACCCCCAGTACGCGCACCGCGCCCCCTCCCCTCCTTGCGGCTGAACCGCCGCCGTTCTCGCGGACCTGGCTGAGCACCGTCGTGATTCCCCAACCGATGGTTGCGGTCCGCGGACGGCGATCTCCGGATGACGCCAGGCTAACCGCTGCCACCGACAACGACGGCGGGGCCGGGGGGCCTGTGCCAGCCGGCCCCCGGGGAACCGGCAGTGCCGGGGGCCGCGGGCCGACGGCTGGACCAACACGAAGAAAACGTCGCG
>NZ_JBFAET010000267.1:0-9759 GCF_040642095.1 Streptomyces sp. NPDC020362 | reverse complement strand
GCCCGGTCGACCCGCACAACGGTGTGCGGGGCCCTCGGCGGTGTCACCACGGCCGGCCGTGACGATCGCTGGTCAGGGCATCCCAACCGGCCGTGGAGTCTTTCTCGCGGGTCTCAGCCCAGGCGCTCGACCAGCGCCCGGTACTGGTCCCACAGCTCCTTCGGCGTGTGGTCGCCGAAGGTGTTGAGGTGCTCGGGGACGAGGGCCGCCTCCTCGCGCCAGACGTCCTTGTCGACCGTGAGCAGGAAGTCGAGGTCGGACTCGGACAGTTCGAGGCCGTTGGTGTCCAGCGCGCCCTTGGCCGGCAGCACGCCGATCGGGGTCTCGACGCCCTCGGCCCTGCCGTCCAGCCGCTCCACGATCCACTTCAGGACGCGGCTGTTCTCGCCGAAGCCCGGCCAGACGAACTTGCCCTCGTCGTTCTTCCGGAACCAGTTGACGTAGTAGATCTTCGGCAGCTTGGACTGGTCCTTGTCCTTGGCCACGTCGATCCAGTGGGCCATGTAGTCGCCCATGTTGTAGCCGCAGAACGGCAGCATCGCGAACGGGTCGCGGCGCAGTTCGCCGACCTTGCCCTCGGCGGCGGCGGTCTTCTCGCTGGCCACGTTGGCGCCGAGGAAGACGCCGTGGTTCCAGTCGAAGGACTCCGTCACCAGCGGCACCGCGCTGGCGCGGCGGCCGCCGAAGAGGATCGCCGAGATCGGCACGCCCTTCGGGTCCTCCCACTCGGGCGCGATGATCGGGCACTGCGAGGCGGGGACCGTGAAGCGGGCGTTGGGGTGGGCCGCCGGCGTCTCGGACCGCGGCGTCCAGTCGTTGCCCTTCCAGTCGGTCAGGTGGGCCGGGGACTCCTCGGTCATGCCCTCCCACCAGACGTCGCCGTCGTCGGTGAGCGCCACGTTCGTGAAGACGGCGTTGCCCCACAGCGTCTTCATCGCGTTGGCGTTGGTGTGCTCGCCGGTGCCGGGCGCGACGCCGAAGAACCCGGCCTCGGGGTTGATCGCGTACAGCTGGCCGTCCTCGCCGAACCGCATCCAGGCGATGTCGTCGCCGATGGTCTCCACGGTCCAGCCGGAGATCGTGGGCTCCAGCATGGCGAGGTTGGTCTTGCCGCAGGCGGAGGGGAAGGCCGCGGCGACGTACTTGGACTCGCCCTGCGGCGGGGTGAGCTTGAGGATCAGCATGTGCTCGGCCAGCCAGCCCTCGTCGCGGGCCATGACGGAGGCGATGCGCAGGGCGTAGCACTTCTTGCCGAGCAGCGCGTTGCCGCCGTAGCCGGACCCGTACGACCAGATCTCGCGGCTCTCCGGGAAGTGGGAGATGTACTTGGTCTTGTTGCAGGGCCAGGGGACGTCCTCCTGGCCGGGCTCCAGGGGGGCGCCGAGGGTGTGCACGGCCTTGACGAAGAAGCCCTCGTCGCCCAGCTCGTCCAGGACGGCCTGGCCCATGCGCGTCATCGTGCGCATGGAGACGGCGACGTAGGCGGAGTCCGTGATCTCCACGCCGAGCGCGGACAGCGGGGAGCCGAGCGGTCCCATGCAGAACGGCACGACGTACATGGTCCGGCCGCGCATCGAGCCGCGGAACAGGCCCTTCTCACCGGAGAAGATCTCCCGCATCTCGGCGGGGGCCTTCCAGTGGTTGGTCGGGCCCGCGTCCTCTTCCTTCTCGGAGCAGATGAAGGTCCGGTCCTCGACGCGCGCGACGTCGGTCGGGTCGGATGCTGCGTAGTAGGAGTGCGGGCGCTTGATCGGGTCGAGCTTCCTGAAGGTTCCCTTGCGGACGAGCTCCTCGCTGAGGCGCTCGTACTCGGCCTCGGATCCGTCGCACCAGACCACATTGTCGGGCTGGGTCAGTTCGGCGATCTCGTTGACCCACGAGATCAGTTCCTGGTGGTTGGTGGGGATGCCGGTGGGAGCCGCGATGTCGCGCGCCACGATTGCTCCTAATTGAGGGATTTTTTGTCTTGTCGCCCCGTGGGGGCTGCGACCCGGACGCTTCGTAGCCGCTCATCCGGTGCCGACCGCACTCATTTGATCATCCGATTCTAGTGCGCATCTGTCCAGAGGGCATCACAGGTGAGCGACGTGAGGAATGCCACGGTTTCCGTGATTCTTTGCGTCCACATGGAGTTCAACGGAAGGACTTTTTGCGTTGTGCGCGTTCATCAGAGCGTGCTGACACGCGACTTACGGAGCCGTAGGTACCATGCCCCGCATGACTGCGTCCGTCCCCGACGCGCCCACGGACACGCCGGCCGCCGGCCGCGGTCCCACCGCGCCCTCCGAGTCGCACCCCGCCAAGCCCAGGCTCCGCGGCTGGCTGCATCTCGGCATGTTCCCGGCCGTGCTCGTCGCGGGCCTCGTACTCACCGCCCTCGCCGACTCCAGCAGAGGCCGTATCGCCTGCGGGATCTACGTTCTGACGGCATGCCTGCTCTTCGGGGTCAGCGCGCTGTACCACCGGGGCAACTGGAGCCCGCGAATGGACGGCATCCTGCGCCGCCTCGATCACGCCAACATCTTCCTGATCATCGCGGGCACCTACACGCCGCTGACCATGCTGCTCCTGCCCGGCGCCAAGGGTCAGTGGCTGCTGTGGGGCATCTGGGCCGCCGCCGCCGCGGGCATCGTCTTCCGTGTCTTCTGGGTCGGCGCACCGCGCTGGCTCTACACCCCCTGCTACATAGCGATGGGCTGGGCAGCCGTCTTCTTCCTGCCCGACTTCATGCGCACCGGCGGCATCGCCGTCCTGGTCCTGGTGATCGTCGGCGGCCTCCTCTACAGCGCCGGCGGCGTCATCTACGGCATCAAGCGCCCGAACCCGTCACCGCGCTGGTTCGGCTTCCACGAGGTCTTCCACTCCTTCACCCTCGCCGCGTTCGTCGTCCACTACGTCGGCATCTCCCTGGTGGCGTACCAGCACGCATAACCCGTCCGCTCCTCCCGCACCTGGCCACGGCTCGCGAGCCGTGGCCATTTTCTATGCTGACAGCAGATCGAGATTGACAGAACCTATATTTTGATAGCTACTCTCATTTCATGACCACTGTCACGCACACCGACGACACCTGGCACGACCGCCGCCGCTGGTGGGCCCTCGGGGCCCTGGTCGCGAGCATGCTGGTGCTCGGCTTCGACATGACGATCCTCAACGTGGCCCTGCCGACCATGGCGGAACAGCTCGGCGCCACCACCGGACAGCAGCAGTGGATGGCGGACGCGTACGTCGTCGTCTTC
The DNA here is from genome assembly GCF_040642095.1 of Streptomyces sp. NPDC020362. Classification (NCBI taxonomy): domain Bacteria; kingdom Bacillati; phylum Actinomycetota; class Actinomycetes; order Kitasatosporales; family Streptomycetaceae; genus Streptomyces; species Streptomyces sp. NPDC020362. Next base: position 6,520 of record NZ_JBFAET010000267.1, on the reverse strand, counting down.
GCGGCCCTGATGCTCCCGGCAGGGCTGCTCGGCGACCGGTTCGGGCGGCGGCTGATGCTGATCACCGGGCTCGTGATCTTCCTCGTCGGTTCCCTGCTCGGCGCCCTGGCCGGCGAGGTGGACCTGGTGATCGCCGCCCGCGCGGTGATGGGCGTCGGTGCCGCGCTGATCACGCCGCTGGCGATGTCCGTGCTGCCGTCGCTGTTCACCCCCGACGAGCAGGGCAAGGCCCTCGGCCTCGTCTCCACCGGCTCGGCACTGGGCCTGCCGCTCGGACCGATCATCGGCGGCTGGCTCCTCGACCACTTCTGGTGGGGCTCGGTCTTCCTGATCAACGTCCCCATGGTCGCGATCGGCATCCTCGCCTGCGTCCTGCTGCTGCCCGAGACCCGCGACCCGGCCTCCCCCAGGGTCGACAGCCTCTCCACCGCGTTCACCACCGGCGGGCTCGGCGCCCTCATCTACGCGATCATCGAGGCCCCCGACCGCGGCTGGGGCGACCCGCTGGTCCTCGGCATGTTCGCCGCGGCAGCCGTCCTGATCGCCGGGCTGGTGCTGCGCTCGCGCCGAGTGCGGCGCCCCATGCTGGACATGAGCCTGCTCGCCCAGCGCGGCTTCCTGTTCAACACCGTCGCCGCGACGCTGGTGATGTTCGTGCTGTCCGGCCTGATGTTCGTGCTGCCGCCCTACCTGCAGGCCGTTCTCGGCAACGACACCCTCGGCACCGGCGTCCGGATGCTGCCGATGGTCCTCGGCCTGTCCGTCGCCGCGAAGTTCGCTCCCCCGCTCGCCACGCGCTTCGGGTCACGCGCTTCGGTCAGCGCGGGCCTGGTCGTGCTGGCCTTCGCCGCCCTGCTCGGCAGCCGTACGACGACCGGCTCGGGCTACGGCTTCACCGCCCTGTGGCTCTCCGTCGCGAGCCTCGGCTTCGGCTTCGCACTGGTGCCGGCCATGACCGCTGCCCTCGCGACCCTGCCCCGGGACCGGGCCGGCAGCGGCTCCGGCCTGCTGATGACCCTGCGCCAGGTCGGCTCCGCGATCGGTATCGCCCTGCTCGGCAGCCTGCTGGCCAACGTCTTCCGCGACCGTCTGGACGTGACCGGCCTGCCCGCACCGGCCGCCCACACCGCCGGGGACTCGGTCGTCGCCGCGCACGTGATCGCCCAGAAGACCGGATCCGCACACCTCGCCGCCTCCGCGAACACCGCCTACGTCCACGGCATGGGCGTGGTCCTGCTGGTGTGCGCCGTCGCGGCCCTGGTCTCTGCCCTGCTGGCCGCGGCGCTCCTGCCGAACACCCCGGTCGCGCGACGCACGGAAGGCGAAGAGACCCCGGTCGTGGCCGAGCCCGTGGGGAATGCCGGACAATGACGGGCATGACGGCAGCACAATCCCCCGCCTCCCCCGCCGACCGGCCCCGTCTCGGTCTGCGCGAACGCAAGAAGATCAAGACCCGGGAGGCGATCCGCGCGGCGACGTACGCCCTGATCGAGGAACAGGGCTACGACGCCACGACGATCGACCAGATCGCCGAGCGGGCGGAGGTGTCGCCGTCCACCGTCTTCCGCTACTTCCCCACCAAGGAGGACATCGTCCTCACGGACGAGTACGACGCGCTCCTGCTGGAGGAACTGCGCGCCCGCCCCTCGGACGAGCCGCTGACGGACTCCCTGCGGTACGTGGTGCGCAAGGCCGTCACGCTGGGCATGAACGAGGGACCCGAGGTGGCCCGGCTGCGGACACGCCTGACCGCGGAGGTCCCCGCCGTGCGCGCCCGCATGATCGAGAGCATGTCGGCCACCGGCCTGCTGCTGCGCCGGGCCGTCGCGGAGCGCTCGGGTCTGGCGGAGGACGGCCTGGAGGTGCGGGTGTACGCGATGTCCCTCATCGGCGGTCTGATGGAAGTCTCCATGTACTGGGCGGAGAACGGTCACCAGGGCGACCTGGCGGACCTCATGGACCGTGCCGTGGACGTCCTGGCGCGCGGCCTGCCCACCGGAAAACCCTGAGGTTCCGGCCGTCGGCCGTGCCATGCTGGCCAGGTGAACCGTCCCGAGATCCACGTCGAAGTCGCCCCCGCCCTGTACCTGTTCGTGCCGCCCGCACGGCGGGCCGGCGCCACCGCGCTCGGCACGGACGGCGTCTCGACCCTCGGCCACGTGATCGAGTCCCTCGGCATCCCCCTGACGGAGGTCGGCGCGCTGGTGGTGGACGGCCGCGAGGTGCCGACGTCCCACATCCCGGCCGCGGCCGAGCGGGTCTCGGTCCGCGCGGTGGAACGCCCGCAGCAGGTCCCCGGCGCCCCTCTCCGCTTCCTCCTCGACGTCCACCTCGGCACCCTCGCCCGCCGTCTGCGGCTGCTCGGCGTGGACACGGCGTACGAGTCGACCGACATCGGCGACCCGGCGCTGGCCGCCCGCTCGGCGGCGGAGAAGCGGGTCATGCTCAGCCGCGACCGGGGCCTGCTGCGCCGCCGCGAGCTGTGGGCCGGCGCCTACATCTACAGCACCCGCCCCGACGACCAGCTCCGGGACGTCCTCGACCGCTTCACCCCCGACCTGCGCCCCTGGACCCGCTGCACCGCCTGCAACGGCATGCTGAAGGAGGCCACCAAGGAAGAGGTCGCCGACCAGCTCAAGGGCGGCACGCAGCGCTCGTACGACGTCTTCGCCCAGTGCACGGACTGTGGCCACGCGTACTGGAAGGGCGCGCACCACGACCAGCTGGAAGCCATCGTGGAACGCGCCCTGAGGCTGAGCGCCCCGTAGGGGCGCGGGGAACCGCGCGGGCAACCACACGCTGCCCGCACCCGCCGTCCGACGGATCCCGCCTCCGGCTAGCGCCTCGTCACATCTCCCCTCCCGCACGCGACCTTGTCCCCGTTGCGGTCCAACCCCAGGGGATCATCACCGCCGTTGACCCGCAGCCGCCCGTAGTGGTTCTGCTCCAACCAGCTGCAGCGTGCCGCGGCCGTCCTCTTCACCTGCGGCGGGAACACCGTGGGCACGCACACGTTGACCGAGCCGTAGTGCCGGTCGCACCCGGAGATCGTGGCGCTGACCTCCTGCGAGGACCGCTTCCTGCCCGGCCCCGACGTCACGCCCTTCAGACCGTCCGCGAACGAGTGGACGTGCGCCGAGGCGGCGGAGGCGCTGAGCGCGGCCGGGCCCTGCAGGTGCACCCACCTGGCCACCGACGGCACCCCGTTGGCGTCCACCGCGAAGAGCATGTACCAGCCGGGCGGAGCCAGGTCGGGGTTGCTCGTCACGTTCAGGTCGACGTTGTTGCCGTCGACGGACAGCGGCAGGTCGACGAAGCGCTGGTTCGGGTCGGAGGAGTGGGTGACCGCGGCCGGGCGGATCAGCTCGGCCTTGGCGACGGGCCGGTCGACGGTGATCCGCTGGGTGTCGCCGTACTTCCACTCCTGGTTGATCACCGAGGTGATCGTCGGCCGGGTGCCCTTGTAGAGGTAGGGCGGGGTGTAGATCGACACGTTGTGGTTCCAGGTGCCGTTGCCCGGGTTGTCGCCGGTGGCCATCACCCGGCCGTCGGGCAGCAGGAACGCCGAGGAGTGGTAGCCGCGGGACTCGGGGTCGGCGGCGACGGGGTCGAAGGTGTTGGCGTCCGGGTCGTAGATCGAGGACTCGTACACCGGGTTGGCGCGGTTGTGCAGCGCGCCGCCCGTCTCCAGCACCTTGCCGTCGGGCAGCAGCACCGCGGAGACGTACATCTTGCCCTGGTTGCCGGTCTCCGGCTGACGGCCGTTGCCGAGGTCGACCGTGCCCTGCGGGACCGGCGGCCCGGCGATGTACGACGGGTTCGCCTGCTTGAGGTCGATCAGGTCGGTCAGGCGGCCCGCGTCCGGGTTGGAGTCGATGTTGCCGCCGCCGATGGTGAGGACCTTCTGGTCCTGGGCCGGAGGCAGCAGCACGCTCGCCGACTGGTCCCGCTCGTCCTTGTTCTGCAGCCCCGGGATCTGGGTGACGGTGTTGGCGCCGTAGTCGTAGATCGCCGAGCCCGTGCCGGGGATGTTGTTGCCGAAGACATGGCTGCCCGAGTAGAAGAGACGGCCGTCCTGCATCAGGATCATCGACGGGTACAGGCCCCAGTACGACCAGGTCTGGTTGACCTTCGACAGCGGCAGCCACTGCTGGTCCTTGTCCGACCACAGCTCGGCGGTCACCGAGCCGGTGGAGTCCTCGCGCAGGCCGCCGAAGGAGATGACGTCACCGTTGCCCAGCTCGGTCGCCGAGGGGTACCAGTGGCCGTCGTTGAGGTCGTTGGTCCTGCTGTAGGTCTCGGTCTTCGGGTCGAAGATGTACGAGTCCTTGAACCCCTCGTAGCCGTGCCCGCCCGCGACCGGATAGGCCTTGTTGCCGCTCATGACGAGCACCCGCCCGTCCTGGAGTTGCACATGGCCCGCGCAGAACATGTCCTTCGGCGTCGGGACGACCTTGTAGGTGCCGTTCGCCGGGTCGTACACCGCGCTGGTGAAGGTGCCCGCGTTGAAGTTCTCCTCGCTGTTGCCGGAGCCTGCGATCAGCAGCACCTTGCCGTTGTTGAGGACGACGGAGTGCATGGAGCGGACCGGGTTCTGCGTCGGCAGCACCGACCAGCTGCCGTTGGCGCACTGGTCGTCGGTGCCCGTGCACTGGGCGGGCGGGAGGGTGTCCGGGACCTGCTCCATGGTGTAGTCGTCGGTGGTCGCCGAGCCGGTGCCGTAGACGGAGACGCCCCAGGTGATCCGGTCGGTGCCGGCCGGGACCTCGGGTGTGCGGACCGTGGCCTGCGTCCACGCGTTCGCCATGTCCAGGGTCTTCAGGTCGGTCCAGTACTGCCAGCCGGCGGTGGCGTCGTGCCGGAAGAGCGTGATGTTGGCGTCGGGTGTCGTGGTCTTGTACCAGAGCCCGAGGTCGTACTGTCTGCCGACGCTCACCACCGGCGCGCACGCGCTGGACTCGGTGATCAGGGCCTTGCGGTCGCCGTCGGCCCGGCGGGTCAGCGTGACCTTCATGGCCTTCGCACCAAAGTGGGCGTCGGAGGTGGTCTCGAAGCTGAAGTCGTTGTCGCCCCAGCCGGACTTCTCCCAGCAGGACGGCATGCCGTCCGTGCCGGCGGTCTCGAAGCCCGGGTTCTGCACCAGGTTCGCGGCCTGGGCCGGCTGCGGTGCGGTCAGGAGCAGACCGGTGGTCAGGGCCCCCACCCCGACCAGCGCGGTCCGTCTGCGGCGCTTGTTCACACGGCTCTCCTTGCGGTTGTACGGCTGTGCTTCATCGAGCTGACGAAGGGGCGCGACGGCGGCGCGGGAGATAGACCAGCGCTTCGGTCCCCACGAAGCGCAGGACGAACGTCAGCACCAGCGCGAGCGCGGTGGCGGACAGCGCGCCCATGCCGAACCGGTCGACGAGCAGCGCGATCAGCGGGATGCGCAGCACCAGGTCCGCGTTGGCGAGCAGCGCGAACCGGCCCAGCCGGTCCCACCACCGGCGGTGCGCCCGCCGGTCGCGGAACAGCAGCTGCTCGATGAGCAGGAAGTTCCAGGCGACACCGAGCTGGTTGGCGAGGATCTCGGCGAGCACGATGGGGGTGCCCCCGTACGAGCTCATTCGAGCATGGGGGAGCAGCCCGGGCACGGTCAGTGCCCACAGGCCGACCAGGTTGGGCACGAAGCCGCTCGCCCCGATCAGACCGAAGCCGACCATGCGGGCGACGGGCGAGGCGGTGCGCAGCCCTGCCAGGTGGCGCAGGAAGCGGAAGCCCTCCTGCGCGCTCGACTTGGACTCCCCCGCGAACCGGTCCTGGAAGACGAACGGCACCTCGGCGACCTGCCGTGGCCGGCTGCGTACGGCCAGTTCCAGGAGGATCTTGTAGCCGAGCGGCTTCAGGTCCTCCGCCGTGACCGCGCTGCGCCGGATGGCGAAGAAACCGCTCATCGGGTCGCTGATGCCGTGCAGCCTGCGCGGGAAGAGCGCCTTGGTCAGCCAGGTCGCGCCGCGGGAGACGGCCACCCGGTAGCTGCCCGCGAGACCGGCCCGGCTGCCGCCCTTGATGTACCGGGAGGCGACGACGAGCCCCGCGTTCGCCCGCTCGCCGGTGGCCACCAGCTCCGGTACCAGGGACGGCGGATGCTGGCAGTCGCCGTCCATGACGACGATCCACTCGGAGGTCGCCGCCTTCAGCCCCTCGACGACCGCCCCGCCGAGCCCGCCGACCGGTTCCTCGCGGTGCAGCACGGCCACCGGGAACGGGCAGTCCTGCGCGGCCTCGCGGATCACCTCCGGGGTGTCGTCGGTGGAGTCGTCCACGAAGACGACCTCGCAGGGCAGCCGGGCGGGAACCGACTCGGTGATCTGGCGCAGCAGCTGCCGGATGTTCGCGGACTCGTTGAACGTCGGGACGACGATGGTGACGGCGCCCGGCTCGGGCACCTCATTCTTTGGCTCGCTCCGCCTCCGGGGCGCTCCAGCCGGTGCCGAGTGGGCGATCGTGCTCAGCCCTTCGGGCCTCCGCGCGTTCGCCC
>NZ_JBFAET010000266.1:0-9779 GCF_040642095.1 Streptomyces sp. NPDC020362 | reverse complement strand
ACCCACATAATTCGTTCGGGCTGACCCCCCCCCAGCCCCGCGGGGCCCCCGCCCCCGGGGGGGGGCCCCCCCCCCCGGCGGGTCCGGACGGTCGGCCGCCGGTGCGGCAGCCGGCTCGCTACTGCAGCGGCCCGGTGACCGGCTCCACGGCGGCGACGAGGTGTCCTCCGCGCACGAACGCGTCGGCGGCGGCCAGGTCGGGTGCCAGGAAGCGGTCCGGACCGGGACCCTGCACACCGGCCGCGCGCACGGCCTCGATCACGGCCTGCGAGGCGGGCGCCGGGGTCAGGCCCTCGCGCAGCTCGATGCCGCGGGTGGCGGCGTACAGCTCGACGGCGATGATCCGGGTGAGGTTGTCGACGGCGGTGCGCAGCTTGCGGGCGGCCGACCAGCCCATGGACACGTGGTCCTCCTGCATGGCGGAGGACGGGATGGAGTCCGCGGAGGCCGGTACGGCCAGCCGCTTCATCTCGCTGACCAGCGCGGCCTGCGTGTACTGGGCGATCATGAGCCCGGAGTCCACGCCGGCGTCGTCGGCGAGGAACGGCGGAAGCCCGTGGCTGCGGTTCTTGTCCAGCAGCCGGTCGGTGCGGCGCTCGGCGATGGAGCCGAGGTCCGCGGCGGCGATGGCGAGGAAGTCCAGGACGTAGGCGACCGGGGCGCCGTGGAAGTTGCCGTTGGACTCGACGCGGCCGTCGGGCAGGACGACGGGGTTGTCGACGGCGGAGGCGAGTTCCCGCTCGGCGACGAGGCGGGCGTGCGCGAGGGTGTCGCGTCCGGCGCCGGCGACCTGCGGGGCACAGCGCACCGAGTAGGCGTCCTGGACGCGGGGAGCGTCGTCCTGGTGGTGCCCGGTGAGCTGGGAGCCCTTGAGGACGGCGAGCATGTTGGCGGCGGAGGCGCCCTGGCCCGGGTGGGGCCGGATGGCGTGCAGCTCGGGCGCGAGCACCTTGTCCGTGCCGAGCAGCGCCTCCAGGCTGAGGGCGGCGGTGACGTCGGCGGACTTGTACAGGGTGTCCAGGTCGGCCAGGGCCATGACCAGCATGCCGAGCATGCCATCGGTGCCGTTCAGGAGGGCCAGACCCTCCTTCTCGCGCAGCTCGACGGGCTGGATCCCGTGCTCGGCGAGCAGCTCCCCGGCGGGCCGGACGCTGCCGTCGGGCCCTTCCGCGTCACCCTCTCCCATGAGGGCGAGGGCGCAGTGGGACAGCGGGGCCAGGTCGCCGGAGCAGCCGAGGGAGCCGTACTCGTGCACGACCGGCGTGATCCCGGCGTTCAGCACGTCGGCCATGGTCTGTGCGACCTCGGGCCGCACACCCGTGTGACCGGAGCAGACGGTTTTGAGCCGCAGGAACATCAGGGCCCGTACGACCTCGCGCTCGACCCGCGGGCCCATGCCGGCGGCGTGCGAGCGGACGATGTTGCGCTGCAGCTGGGCGCGCAGTTCCTGGCTGATGTGCCGGGTCGCCAGGGCTCCGAAACCGGTGGAGACGCCGTAGACCGGGTCCGGCTTCGCCGCCAGGGCGTCCACGATCCCCCGGGCCGCCGCGAGAGCCGCCACCGCCTCGGTCGACAGCTCGACCCGGGCGCCGCCGCGCGCCACAGCGAGAACGTCGGACGCGGTCACACCCGACGTCCCCACCACCACAGTGTGCATATCCATATTCAGGAGCGTACGCATTGAATGCGTTGATGTCACTAGTGGAGACGAGGACTGCCCCTTACGGAACCGTGTACATCAGCTCACGGCCTCCGGCCGCGGAAACGCCGGCGCTCGGCGTGCGCGGGCGACGGTTCGAGCGGGGACTCGTCCGCCAACCGTACGACCGGATCGTCGGGTCCCTCCCGCCCGGCCACCACGGGCCGGTCCGCGCGCCCGGCCTTGGCCCGGTACTGCGCGGCGTCGGCCAGCCGGAACAGCCGCCGGGCGTCCCGCACCGGCCCGATCGGATCCTCGGTCGAGGCGACCCCGCACGCCGCCCCCTCCCCCAGCTCCAACTCCGCAGCGCGGCGGCACAGTTCATCAGTCGCCTTGACCACGTCATCGGCGGGCGGCCCGACCGCCAGCAGGCAGAACTCGTCCCCGCCGAGCCGCGCGACGAGCGCGCCCGGCACCATCGCCCCGCACAGCGACAGCACCGACCCGAACCGCTCCAGCAGCCGGTCCCCCACGGCATGCCCGAGGGTGTCGTTGACCCTCTTGAGTCCATTGAGATCGCAGACGACAAGACTGACGACCACTCCGTCCGCGCGGTGCCGCTCGACGGCCTCCTCCAGACGAACGTCCACGGCGCGGCGGTTGGCGAGGCCGGTGAGGGCGTCGGTGTACGCGAGCCGGCGAGCCTCCTCCAGCCGCTCGGTCTGCGCGAGCCCGGCGGCGACGACGGCGGCCAGGACGGTGGCGAAGTCGGCGTCCGCCCGCGCGAACACGGGCACCCCGACCGCACGGGCGACGTACAACTCGCCCCAGGCCCGGCCGTGCAGCACGACCGGGGCGACCAGACAGCAGCCGCGGCCCCGGCGGCGCAGGGCGGCCACGCGATGGTGGAAGTAGCCGGGGGTACCGGCCGCCGTCCCCTCGGCGGTCTCCACCCACGCGGTGGGCCCGCCCCCGCCCGCCCACCGCTCGTGCAGAAACTCGGTGATCTCCGGGAACTGGTGCACCGGATAGGCCTCGGCCTCCGGGAACTCCTCCTCGTCCGGGCGGCGCTCCCCGACGTTCACGAGGACCCGCAGCCGTCCCAGCTCGCGCTCCCACACCGACAGCGCGGCAAAGCCGCCGTCCAGCGCCCGGCAGGCACCGAGCGCGGCGGCCCGCCACGAATCCTGCGGTGTACGGGCCGCCGCCATCCCCTGAGCCAGCGCCACCACAGCGGTAAGCCGCTTGTCCTCACCCATTACCCCAGATTAGGTATGAAATCCGACGAATGGTGAGACCGGTGAGGCGATCAGGTGGCCGAGGGGTTGGTGCGGGTTGGCTGCAGCGCCGTCTGGGGGCTGCAGCCCCCTCGCCCCCCGGACGGGGTGGCCGCGGATCGCCGTCGGCCACCGGCCGGTGGGGCCGATCGCCCCCGACCGCCAGCGGGTGGGTGCGGATCGTCCCCGACCACAAGCCGGTGGGGACCGATCGCGCAGTTCCCCGCGCCCCTAGGGGGTTGCAGCACTGCGGCTCACACAGGCGCCCCTAGGGGGTTGCAGCACGGCCCCTCTCACGCGCGCCACAGGAGGTTGATGTACCGGCCGCTCACACGCACGCCACAGGAGGTTGATGTACCGGCCGCTCACACGCACGCCACAGGGGACTGCTGTGCGGGCGGCTCACACGCGCGCCACAGGGGATTGCTGTGCGGGCGGCTCACTCGCCGGGCCACTGGGGCTTTCGCTTCTCGTTGAAGGCTGCGACGCCCTCGGCCCGGTCTCCCGAGAACGCCACCGACCGCCAGGCCGCGTCCTCGACCTCCAGCCCGGCCCGCAGGTCAAGCCCGTGCCCCAGCCGCATCGCCCGCTTCGCCGCCCTCAGCCCCACCGGCGAGTTCCCGGCGATCCGCGCCCCCAGGGCCAGCGCCTCCTCGCGATCCCGTCCCTCCTCCACCAACTGGTCCACGAGCCCCAACTCGGCGGCCTCTGCAGCCTCCACCCGCCGTGCGGAGAAGATCAGCTCGGCCGCCCGTGCGGCCCCCACCCGCCGCGGCAGCAACTGCGTACCGCCACCGCCCGGAATCACACCCACGGACACCTCCGGCAGCCCGACCACCGCCGTGCGGTCCGCCACGATCAGGTCGCAGGACAGGGCGAGTTCGAAGCCGCCGCCCAGCGCGAAGCCGTGCACCGCCGCGATCGTCGGCATCGGCAGTTCGAGCACCCCGGTGTACGCCCCCCGCGCCACGGGCCGCTGCCGCACCAGATCCGCGTCGCTGAACGAGTTCCGCTCCTTCAGATCGGCCCCGACGCAGAAGGCCCGCTCGTGGGAGGAGGTCACCACGACCACGCGCGCGTCTCGGTCGGCGCCGAGCGCCGCGCAGGCGGCCGCGACGGAGCGGGCCATCTCGGTCGAGACGGCGTTCATGGCCTTCGGCCGGTCCAGTACCAGCTCCGCCACATGCCCGTGCCGCCGCACCAGCACGAACTCCCCGAACCGCTCCTCGCTCATGACACCCTCCGGTTAACGCGGGTTAACTCACTGTCGGCCCGATCATCGCAGCCGTACCCCGCCCCGGGAAAGAGCCTCCGGAAACAGCCGATCCCGCCCGGTGTTCTACGCCCGTTCGAGTGACATCCCGGCCTTCTCATCCCACACCGCCCACAGGAGCGCATAGCGTGCGCTCCGCCACGGCGCGCCCCGGGCGCACGGCGGGGAGGGAACCCATGACACCGATACGAGCACAGGCCCGTACGCCGGAAACGGACCAGCAGACGGGGCCGCTGCCCACCGTCCGCCGCGGCCGCCACCGCAAGCCCCGCCCCCGCAAGGTCCTGCTGGCCGCCGGCGGCCTCGCCCTCGCCGCCGGAGTCCTCACCCTCGTCCGGGTGGCCCCGGACCCCGGGATCGGGACCCCCGGCACGGCAGAGGCCGAGCCCCGCCCGGACCCGGCCGACAGCGCCACACCCCCCACGCCCCAGGCGGACACCACACCCAACCCCGCCCCCTCGACCACGTCGGTCATGGGCGGAGCGAGCGCCGCGCCACTGCGCACGACCACGACAGCCCCCGCGGCCCGGCGGCCCACCCCCACCGCACTCCCCGGCAGCACGGGCGCGCCCACGACCATCCCCACCGGCCCCCCGACCACGGGCCCGCCCCCACCACCCCACCCCACAACGCACACGCCCACGCGAACCCCGCGCCCGAGCCACGATCCCGCTCCCAAGCCGACACCCAAACCCAAACCCACACAGAGCGACAACGTGTGCGTGCCGGTGATAGGCCTGTGCGCGGACCTGCAGCAGCCCTAGGACTGGCCGTCGCGGCGTGCGAGCAGCCACGGCTCGACCACGCCGAGCCCGCGGACCGGCCGCTGCCACATCGGCTGGAGCGCGAAACGGTACGTCGGCGGCTCCTCGCCCTCCTTCTCCGCGGCGGCCGCGGCCTCGGCCGCCTCCGCCTCCGAGGCGGGGGCCTCACCGCTGCGGATCAGCTCCTCGGCGAAGGCGCTGTCCACGAGCACGGCGTCACGCGGAGCTATCGACGTCAGCCGGGAGGCGAGGTTCACCGTCGTACCGAAGACATCACCCATACGGGTGGTCACAGTCCCGAAGGCCATGCCCACCCGCAGCTCGGGCATCGTCTCGTCGTTGCCCATCGTCTCGACCAGACGCAGGGCGATGTCCGCAGCGATGCCCGCGTCGTCGGCGGCGTACAGCACCTCGTCGCCGAGGGTCTTGATGAGCCGCCCGCCACGCGCAGCAACCAGGTCGGCGGCAGTGGTCTCGAAGGCCTCGACGAGCTCGCCCAGCTCCTCCTCCTCCATCCGCCGGGTCAGCCGTGTGAACCCGACGAGGTCGGCGAAGCCCACCGCAAGCCGTCGGTCGACCATCTCCTCGTCGTCCCCGGTCTGCACGACACGGCCGGCCGAGGCGGCGAGCTGCCTGCGCCACACATAGACCAGGAACTCCTCCAGCTCGGGCAGGAGCAGCTCGACGATCGGATAGGTCACCTCGGTGCGGGTCATGCCCGGCTCGGGCGGCTCGGTCAGACCCTCCAGAAAGGAATCGATCTGCCATTCGGCCAGACGGGCGGTGGTCTGCCCCGTGGACCGGGCGACCTGCACCGCCATGGCCTCGCTGAGCAGCCCGGCCTCGACCAGACCGGCGAGGCGCCGCAGGGCCAGCACGTCGGCCTCGGTGAGCGCCTTGGCCTGCCCGATGTCGGCGAAGCCCATGGCTCGCCAGAACCGCGACGCCAGCTCCATGGAGACACCGGCGCTGCGAGCCGCCTGGAAAGGGGTGTAGCGCCGCTCGGCGCCGAGGATCAGCTGTTCGAGACGCAGGGCGAGCGGGTCCTCGCCGGAGTCGGCGGCGTGGGGGTCCACCCGGCCGTCCGCGTCCGCGCCGGAGCCCGTGTCGTCGACGGTCACGCCTGCTGCCCTTCCGATCTGCCACGGTCAGGTAACGACCGGCCTCAACTCTACGGCAGGTGTGCGCCAGCTCACTCCGTCGGGTTCGGCAAGGAGCAGGTCACCGGCACCACCCCGGTCTGGACCACCCCGTCGGCTGCCGCCCCCGGACCGGACCCCGAATCGGCCATCGTCCCCGTACCGCCATCACCCCTGAATGAGCCTCGCCCTCGAACCCCGGACGGACGGGATGAATGCGCCCCACGGCCGCCCACGACGGGAAAGGAGACAGGTCGAGGGGACCGCCACCCACCACGGGAAAGGAGACAGGTCGAGGGGACCGCCACCCACGACGGGAAAGGAGACAGGACGGGGGGATGGCCGCCCACGACGGCAAGAGAGACGCGTCGGGGGGCCGCACACGACGGGAAAGGAGACGCGTCGGGGGGCCACCCACGACGGGAAAGGAGACAGGTCGAGGGGACCGCCACCCACGACGGGAAAGGAGACGGGACGGAGGGATGGCCGCCCACGGCGGGAAGGGGACGGGTCGGGGGGTGTCCGCCCGCAGCGGTTGGCGCGTCGACACCGGCACGTCGACAGCCGACCGATTCCGCGCCGTTCCGAGGACGGACACCCCCCGGCACGGCCCCGACCCACCACTCCGCGAGGCGCTACGCGAACCCCCACCCACCGGCACAGGCGCCGCAGGCACCGCGCCACCCCACGCACCGGCACAGACACAGGCACCGCGAAGCCCCACACGCCGCAAGCAGCCCACGCACCGCAAAGGCGCCGCAAACCCCCTCACGCAGGCCGCAGATGCACGATGTCCCCGGCCCCCACCGCCTCCCGGGCACCCGCCTCGGTGGCGATGACCAGCCGCCCGTCCCCATCGACAGCCACCGCCTCCCCCACCACGGCCCGATCCCCCGGCAGCTCCGCCCGCACCGCCCGCCCAAGCGTCGCGCACCCCGCCGCATAGGTCTCCTGCAGCCCGCTGCCCACGGGATCGCCCCCCGCATCCCGCCAGCGCCCGTACCACTCCTCCAGCGACCGCAGCACCGCCCGCAGCAGCGGATCCCGGTCCGTGCTCACCGCCCCGGCCAGCGCCAGCGACCCCGCCTGGGGCACGGGCAGCTCCTCGACCCGCAGGGAGACGTTGATACCGACCCCGACGACCACCCCGCGCTCCCCGGCCCGCTCGGCGAGGATGCCCCCGGTCTTGCGCTCCTCGCCGCCCACGGTCACCAGCAGGTCGTTGGGCCACTTGAGGGAGGTGTCGACACCCGCGGCCCGGGACAGACCGGTCGCCACGGCCACCCCGGTGAGCAGCGGCAACCAGCCCCAGCGGGCCACCGGCACCTCGGCGGGGTTCAGCAGGACGGAGAAGAACAGACCGGACCGGGCCGGCGCGGACCACTGCCGATCCAGCCGCCCCCGCCCGGCGGTCTGCTCCTCGGCGACGAGGACCGCGCCCTCGTCGACCTTGCCCGTCACGGCCCGGGCCACCAGGTCGGAATTGGTGGAGCCGGTGCGCTGGACCACCTCGAAGTCCGACCACAGACTGCCCTCCCGGACCAGCCCGCGCCGCAGCGCCGCGGCGTTCAGCGGCGGGCGTTCCAGGTCGGACCAACGGCTGTCGTCTGATGCATTGTGCGGCGTCATGCAAGTCACCCTAGGTGTGGGAAACGCCGCACTGCCGACACCGGACCGCGCCACTACGCTACGGATGAGTAACCGTCCCCCCCTTTTGAGCAGGCAGGGAGCCGCGATCCCGATGTCCGAGCCGGAAGAGATCGACATTCACACGACCGCGGGCAAGCTCGCGGATCTGCAGCGCCGTATTGACGAAGCGACGCACGCCGGCTCCGCACGCGCCGTCGAAAAGCAGCACGCCAAGGGCAAACTGACGGCCCGTGAGCGGGTCGAGCTGTTGCTCGACGAGGGTTCCTTCGTCGAGCTGGACGAGTTCGCCCGCCACCGCTCCACCAACTTCGGCCTGGAGAAGAACCGCCCGTACGGCGACGGCGTCGTGACCGGCTACGGCACGGTCGACGGCCGTCCCGTGGCGGTCTTCTCCCAGGACTTCACGGTCTTCGGCGGCGCGCTCGGCGAGGTCTACGGCCAGAAGATCGTCAAGGTCATGGACTTCGCGCTGAAGACCGGCTGCCCGGTCATCGGCATCAACGACTCCGGCGGCGCCCGCATCCAGGAGGGAGTCGCCTCCCTCGGCGCCTACGGCGAGATCTTCCGCCGCAACACGCACGCCTCCGGCGTGATCCCGCAGATCAGCCTGGTCGTCGGCCCGTGCGCGGGCGGTGCGGTCTACTCCCCGGCCATCACGGACTTCACGGTCATGGTGGACCAGACCTCGCACATGTTCATCACCGGCCCGGACGTCATCAAGACCGTCACGGGCGAGGACGTCGGCTTCGAGGAGCTGGGCGGCGCCCGCACCCACAACGCGGTCTCCGGCGTGGCCCACCACATGGCGGGCGACGAGAAGGACGCGATCGAGTACGTCAAGCAGCTGCTGTCGTACCTGCCGTCCAACAACCTCAGCGAGCCCCCGGTGTTCGCGGAGGAGGCGGACCTCTCCCTCACGGACGAGGACCGCGAGCTGGACACGCTGGTCCCGGACAGCGCGAACCAGCCCTACGACATCCGCACGGTGGTCGAACACGTGCTGGACGACGCAGAGTTCTTCGAAACGCAGGCGCTGTTCGCGCCGAACATCGTGACCGGCTTCGGCCGGGTCGAGGGCCACCCGGTGGGCATCGTCGCCAACCAGCCGATGCAGTTCGCCGGCTGCCTGGACATCGACGCCAGCGAGAAGGCGGCCCGCTTCGTACGCACGTGCGACGCCTTCAACGTCCCCGTGCTCACCTTCGTCGACGTGCCCGGGTTCCTCCCCGGCGTGGACCAGGAGCACACCGGCATCATCCGCCGCGGCGCCAAGCTGATCTACGCATACGCGGAGGCGACGGTCCCTCTGATCACGGTCATCACCCGCAAGGCCTTCGGCGGCGCCTACGACGTCATGGGATCCAAGCACCTGGGCGCCGACCTCAACCTCGCCTGGCCGACCGCCCAGATCGCCGTCATGGGCGCCCAGGGCGCGGTCAACATCCTGCACCGGCGCACGATCGCCGAGGCGGAGACGAACGGCGAGGATGTCGAGGCGACCCGTGCCCGTCTGATCCAGGAGTACGAGGACACGCTCCTCAACCCCTACGTCGCGGCCGAGCGCGGCTACATCGACGCGGTGATCATGCCGTCCGACACCCGCGCCCACATCGTCCGCGGTCTGCGTCAACTGCGCACCAAGCGGGAATCCCTGCCTCCGAAGAAGCACGGCAACATCCCCCTCTAGGCCCCGCTGACCTTTGGAGCGGTCATGAACATCAAGGTCGTACGAGGCAACCCGACCCCGGAGGAGCTGGCCGCCGCCCTGGCGGTGGTCCGCGCGCGCGCCGCGGCGGCAGCGGCAGCGCCGTCCGGCGCGCAGGGACCGCGGGACGCATGGTCGGACCCGTCCCGCATCGCGGGACAACGCGTCCCCCACCCCGGCCAGGCGTCCTGGACGCGGACCTACTGGCCGAGCTAGCCCGAAACCTCAACACGCGGGGCCGTACGAACGTGCGGCCCCGCCCGGCGGGCGCCCCGGGTGTCGCCCCGGGGCCCCCCGGTGTGGCATCAGGGTGGGCAGGGCCCTGGCGTCGT
>NZ_JBFAET010000265.1:0-9820 GCF_040642095.1 Streptomyces sp. NPDC020362 | reverse complement strand
GCGTCGCACCCCCAGCCCGGCCCCACGGCCGTCGGTATCGTGGCCGATGCGATCGTCCCCTCCTCGGCGGTCGGCCCGAGGAGAGACGGAACGTGTGTCACAGGGACCAGCGCTCGCCGTCCAGTGACATCGAGGCGACCCGGAACGACGGACCGGTTCCGGCCGTTGCGGAGATGGTGGAGAAGTACATGCGGTCCGTCTCGTTCGCCGCCCAGGACGCGGCGAGTTCCGCCCTCACGGTCTCGACGGCGTCCTCCGCGACGATCGCCCGGTTGCCCAGGGTGGACCACACGAACGACGACTCGGCCGAGAGGGACTCGTAGTCGCACGGAACGACGGTGACGGCCCACTCCCGGTCCACGCTCAGCTTCCGCAACCATTCGACGTCCAGGCCCGAGGCGTTCCCGGGAATCGTCGAATTCGCCGCCAGTCTCCCCCACGCCGCCAGGGGGACTCGCCGCAGCACGCTCTCCAGGAGCCGGGATGCGTCGGCGCCGCCGTCGCCCGTCCACGGCATGTCGAGAACGCCGAACGTGGGCATCATCGGCACGTTGACTCCGATCGTGTCGAAGTCCTCGTCAAACTCGAAGAGGGGAGCCGGCTTCTCGTCGATTTCGACCGACTGCACGCTCGTTGTCGTCGCGGCCATCAGAACAGCCTGGCATCCGGTGGACGAGCCGATGTCGAGGCACCTGCCCCGGGCACCGGCGAGGTGCCGCCCGATCCCGATCGAATCACGGCCGTACCAGCCGTATCCGGTGGTGTTGGTGGTGCTGACGAAGACCAGCCGACCGAAATGTTCGATGAGCCGGACCTGTGAAAGCTCGAAGTTCTCCCCGGATTCCGATGCGGCACCCATGTCGACGAGCCGATCGAGCAGTGGTTCGGTGAGAAGACGTACGGCTTCGCCGCGGGGCACGGCCTGGGAGAGACAGAGGAAATCGACGGCATCCCGCAGGTACGGGGTGAGCGATGGCCGGTCCCGGACGAGCGCCGACTTCCGCGTCCCACTGGTCTGATAGGCGCGCAGCAGAGCGGCCACGCCCATTTCCTCGACCCGCTCCGTGAACTCCGCTGCCGCCGCGGAGGCTCAACACGGAGTCGGCGGTGGTGTTGCTGTGAACTGATGACACGGTTCTGGCGACCTCTCTTTGGCTGGTTCCGAAGCCGACGCATGCTGACGTCCCCGATGAAAGAGCCGGCCGACCGGCGTGTCGAACACTCCTGTCGACACTCACCCGCGCCACCGCCCGTCATGCCGAACGACGAGCGATGGCTCGGGGGTCCCGTTCGCACGGGGTGGTGACGGGGGTCCGGCGACCCACCGCGCACCGGTGGTGTCACTGCGGCCCGTTGGCCAGCCGAGCCACCGCTTTCCTGTCGAGCTTTCCGCTGCTCGTGCGAGGCAGCCGTTCCAGACGGTGGTACACGACGGGCGCCATGTACTCCGGCAGCCACCGGGCCGCGTGCTCGCGCAGCCCGTCCTCCGTGAGACCGGCGGCCCCGGACACCGCGGCGTGCAGCCGCGGGCGGCTCGGGTCCACGGTCTCCAGCACGACCACGCACTCGGTGACACCGGAAGACCGCAGCAGGACGTTCTCGATCTCGCCCAGGTCGATGCGGATACCGCGGATCTTGATCTGGTTGTCGGTGCGGCCCAGGTACTCCAGGTCCCCGGAGGACAGCCAGCGCCCGAGGTCACCCGTGTCGTACATCCGGCCGTCCGGATGGCCGTACTCGGGTACGAAGCGACCTGCCGTCAGATCCGGATCGCCCAGATAGCCACGCGCGACACCCGCGCCCGCCAGGAACAGCGTGCCGTACACGCCGATGGGCATGGGTCTGCCGTGGCGCAGTACGTACACCCGAGTGTTGTCGATGGGCCGGCCTATGGGGACGACCCCTGTGAACGCCGTCGCAGGGCAGTCGTAGGCCGTGACATCGACGGTCGCCTCCGTCGGACCGTAGAGGTTCACCAGCGTGGCGCCCTGAGCGGCGAAGAGTTCACCGAACGTGGTCACGTGACCGGCCAGCAGGCTCTCCCCGCTGGAGAAGCACCAACGCAGCGAGGCGAGCGCCGAGAGGTCACCGCCGCCGTCGTTGAGATACTCCAGGAATATCCCCAGCATCGACGGGACGAAGTGCAGCACGCTCACGCGCTGCTTGCGCACGGTCTTGCAGATGGCCAGCGGGAAACGCTCCATCCCGGGGGCGAGCAGATGCATGCGCGCCCCGGCGAAGAACCACCAGAACAGCTCCCAGACCGACACGTCGAAGATCACAGGGGTTTTCTGCAGCAGTGTGTCCGATTCGGTCAACGGGTAGCGCCGTTGCATCCAGTTGAGCCGGTTGACGACCGACTCGTGTTCGACTTCGACGCCCTTCGGCCGGCCCGTGGACCCGGAGGTGTAGATGACGTACGCCAGGTCGCGAGGGCCGCTGTGGGACTGGAACCCGGGATCCGGACCGGCGTACAGATCCGGATCGTCCAGCGGCACCGACGGCACCGCGATGTTCTCGGGTGCCGCCAGGCCGGGTTGCGTGAGCACCAGCGGGGCGCCGCTCTGTGCCACGAGGCCGGCGAGCCTCTCCGGTGGCGCGTCGGGGGCGAGCGGCAGGTAGGCGCCACCGGCCTTGAGGATGCCGATGACGGCCACCGGCAGGTCGAGGCAGCGCTCCATCAGCACCGCCACGACCGTGCCGGCGGTAACCCCGCGCCCGACGAGGTATCGGGCCAACCGGTCGGTGCGCTCGTCGAGTTCGCGGTAGGTGAGCGAGTCGTGGTCGGTGCTCACCGCTACGGCGTCCGGGGTGCGCAGTGCCTGCGCGTGGAAGACGCCGTGCAGTGTGCGCTCCGGCGGCAGAGTGTGGGCTGTCTCGTTGAAATCCCCCAGTACTCGGCGCCGTTCAGGGCCATGGAGCAGTTCATGGGCGGCCACGGGACGTTCGGGGTCGGCGAGCATGCGCGGCAGCACGGTCAGGTACACCGACACCAGCGTCTCCGCGTCCAGCGCGGCGCCCGGGGCGCCGTTGTGCGTGCAGGACACCCGCTCCCCGTCCACCGCCAGGGCGAGCCGGAGGGCCCCTTCCAGGGCGGTGTCCGCGCCCGCCTTCAAGGACTCCCGGTCGAGCGGGTCCGTGAGCGTGCCCAGACGGACGACGTGCTGGGCTTCCTCCGCTGTGTCCGGCGCGTCGTTGACACCGGCCACCAGGGCGGCGCCGCTGCCGTCCGGGTCCACCGTGAACGCGGCGGTGCGGGCCGGAGTAGTCCCGTGGACCACCCGCACGACCGGGGCGTCGTCGTGCGTCACGTAGGACAGCGCCAGCACTGCGGCGGCCAGCTGGAAGGACTCGGCCTCGTGGGAGGGCAGGTCGCCCAGCACCTTGGTCGTCACCGTGTCCAGCAGGCCCTCGGCTGAGGCGTGCGTGGTGGTCATGAGGCCACCGCCACTGCGCTGACCAGCGCCGGAGCCAGTGAGCGCTCCAGAATCTGCTCGGTTCCCTCGATGATCGTGAGTACCTTGGCGTCCCGGTAGGCCCGCGCGGTCACCGACCGCTCGGAGACACCCGAGGAGCCGAGGAGCTGCACCGCGGAGGCGGTGTGCTCCTGGGCCACCCGGCACACGAAGTACTTGGCCAGCAGGATCCGCTCCGTGGCTGCCCGGTCCTTGGTGCTCATCGCCCGTGAGGCGGAGACGCACAGGTGCCGGGCGGCTTCCAGATCGGCGCCCATCCTGGTGATGAGCGTCTGGATCTGGCCGTGGTCGATCAGTGTCCGGTCGAATGCCCGGCGGGCGCGGACGAACCGTGCGCACTCCGCGAAGCACGCCTCAAGCATGCCGAGCGCCATCCAGGCGACCGCGTGCCGCCCGTGTTCCAGGGCGGTCGGGATCAGCACCGGCAGCGCGAAGCCGGGCTTTCCGACCACCGCCCCCGGTGCGATCTCGCAGTCGGAGAAGGTAATCCTGGCCAGCCCCGCCGCGCGCAACCCCAGTACGTCCCCCATGGGCTCGATGCGGACGCCGGGGTTGTCGCGCCGCACGAGACACGCTTCGGACCGCCCCTCACGCTGCACGAACACCAGCAGGTCGTCGGCGCGGCGGCCGAAAGTGATGAAGACCTTCGTCCCGTTGACCAGCAGCCGGCCGTCCCTTTCCACCAGGCTGGTGGATATCGCGGCCAGGTCGCTTCCGGCATGCGGTTCGGTCATGCAGATCGCGGCGACGCGGCTGCCTTCGCCGAGTGCCGGCATGACGTGCTCGCGGTGCCAGGCGGTGCCCCAGCGGGCCAGTGTCTGC
This sequence comes from Streptomyces sp. NPDC020362, assembly GCF_040642095.1. Taxonomy (NCBI): domain Bacteria; kingdom Bacillati; phylum Actinomycetota; class Actinomycetes; order Kitasatosporales; family Streptomycetaceae; genus Streptomyces; species Streptomyces sp. NPDC020362. The sequence continues at coordinate 5,522 of NZ_JBFAET010000265.1, read as the reverse complement.
GCCATCATGCCGTGCACGTTCACGAGCGAGGCCAGCGAGATGCTGACCCGGCCCAGTGCCTCGTACATGAGTCCCGCCTCGACGGGGGACCAGCCACCGCCGCCGACGGCCGTCGGCAGTGCGGCACCGAGGAGTCCCTCCTCACCACACCACCGCACCACCTCCTCGGGCAGGATCTCGCCGCCCTCCCAAGTGTGGGCGCTCTGCGCCCAGCGGCCCGTGACCAGCCGCAGCATCCGGTCGTGATGCTCGCGTTCCTCCGGGTCAAGCAGGTGTTCCATGACGATCAGTCCGTTCCTCCTGTCCCGGTCGCGGTCAGACCGAATGGGCTTCGAGCTGCTTGCGCTGCACGAAGTCGGTGATCTTGGCGATACTGGCGAAGTTGGCCAGACTGAGGTCGTCCACGTCGACCTCGATCTCGAAGGTCCGCTCGACGAAGCTCATCAGCTGGATCGCGAACAGCGAATTGACCCGACCGGACTGGAACAGGTCCTCGTCGCGCTCGGGGGCGGGCGAGGTGTCCCGCGTGGCCAGGAACTCCCGTACGACGTCGTCGATCTCGTCGGTGGTGCTGGGGGCGGTCATTGTCATTCTCCTGTCGCGGTCGCCACGGCCGTCGCGCCGTGGTAGTGGTGGAAACCCTGGCCGGACTTGCGTCCGAGCCGCCCGGAGGCGACCATCTCGCGCAGCAGCGCGCAACCGTCGTAGCGGGCGTCGCCGTAGTTGTCGCGGAGGTTCTCCAGGGTGAGCAGCACGGTGTCCAGGCCGATCAGGTCCGCGGTCTCCAGCGGCCCCATGGTGTGGCCGAAGCACTTCTTGAAGATGTCGTCGACCGCCGCGGGGGCGACGCCCTGGTCCTGCACGACCCTGATCGCCTCGTTGAAGAACAGATGCGAGATCCGGTTGCTGACGAAGCCCGGGAAGTCCCCGACCACGACGGCCTGCTTGCCCAGCCGGGCGAGCAGCTCGTGTACCTGGTCGAGGCACTTCTCCGAGGTGTCGGCGCCTCGCATGACCTCCACCGCGTCCTTCAGGTAGGAGGGGTTCATGAAATGTATGCCGACGACCATGTCGGGACGGCGGGTCCTGGCCGCCAGCCGGCCGATCGGGACGCTCGACGTGTTGACACCGATGCCGACGCCGTGGGGCAGCACCTGGTCCAGATCGTGGTAGACATCCCGCTTGACCTCCCACTTCTCGCTGACGTTCTCCACCACGAACTCGCACTCGGCGAGCGCGGCCAGGTCGGTGGTGGTGACGAGCCGTTCCTGCGCCTGTGTGGCGGCCAGGCGGGTCAGGCCGGGCCGTACGGCGGGCAGGAACCGGTTCACGTCACGCAGCAGCCCCCGGGCCGCGGCCAGCGCGGACTGTTCCCGGTCGACGGCGACGACGCGGAATCCGTGGACGACGAAGTCGACGCAGACGGTGCTGCCGATGTTGCCGACGCCTACCACGCCGACGGTGCGTATGGGTTGGGTCATGGGTCCTCTTCCGATGGGCGTCTCAGTGGTCAGCACTGTTCTTCCAGCCAGGTGTGCACCTCGGCGGCGACGGCCTCGGCGTGTTCGGCGACGATGGTGCAGTGGTCGCCGGGGACGACCACCTCCCGATGCGGGAGCGGCCAGTGCGCGCGCCAGTCGTCGGCCATCGGCGAAGCGGTCGGGTCGCCGGGGATGCAGTCCTCCGGGCGGACGAAGAGCGTGGGGGTGGCCACGGGCTCCGGCGTCCATCCGCGAAAGAGCCTGCGGTAGGCACCGAGAGCCGTCAGCGTCGTGAAGTTCATCGTGGTGAACCTGGAGCGCCGCTCGTTGACCTCGTACGTCATCGCCTGACGCATGCTCAGCGACATGCTGTCGGGAGGATAGGTGTCGAGGAGTATCAGGCCCCGGGCGGACTCCTCCCGTTCCTCCAGCCTCGCCGCGACCGAGTGCGCGAGCCAGCCGCTGGACGAGTACCCCAGCAGCGCGAACGGCCTGCCGTCGACGCAGCGCTTCGTCTCGCGCGTCAGCGCCTCGACCAGTACCTCACGCGTCGCGGCGATCGGTTCGTCGGGCAGGAACCCGGGCACGAAGACCATCGACAGGTCGCGCCGGTCACGGAAGAACATGGACAGCCGGGCGAACTGCAGTGACTGCTCGACCGGGGCGAACGGCGGGAAGCAGACGACGACCGGTTCTTCGCCGCCGGTGGCCAGCCGGACGAAGCCGGGTCCGCCCTCGACCTGCGAAGGGTCGGTGAAGTGGCTGCGCAGCCCGGCCGCACCGGTCAGCAGCGCCTCGACCTCGGTCATACGGCCGCGGATCGCGACCTGCCGGTAGACGGCCGCGAACGACTCCCCGGACTCCGCGGCCGGGCCGGCCGCGTGCCCGCCCGCCGGTGTCCCGTCGGCGAGCGCGGCATGGAGGAACTCGCCTATGGCGACCACCGTCGGATGCTCGAAGACCAGCATCGCCGGCAGGGCCAGGCCGGTGGCGACGTTGAGCTTGTTGCGGACCTCCACCGCGGACAGGGAGTCGAAGCCCATCTCCACGAAAGGCCGCTCGGCGTCGACGGACGCGGCGTCGGCATGGCCCAGCACATCGGCCACCGTGGCGCTCACCAGGTCCCTCAGCGCGATCCGTCGGTCCTCCGGCGACAGATCCGCGAGTGTGCGACGGATGTCCCCCTGGCTCGCCGGGGCCGTGGCGGAGCGTTCGGCGAGCAGGTCGCGGGCCTGGGGCAGCTCCTCGACCAGCGGCCGTCGGCGGGCGGCGGTGTACCCGGCGAGGAAGGTCTCCCAGTCGACGTCGGCGACCGTGAGCCTGGTCTCGTCCTCGTCCAGGGCACGCCCGAGCGCCGCAACGCAGTCCGCCGGCGGCATCGGCACCAGGCCGCGGCGGCGCAGCTGCTGTTCGCCGTCCGGTCCCACCATTCCCGACTCCGCCCAGACGCCCCACGCCACCGCAGTGGCGAGCAGCCCCCGGGCACGCCGTCGTTCGGCCAGCGCGTCCAGGTAGGCGTTGCCCGCGGCGTAGGCCGCGTAGCGGCCGCTGCCCCAGACACCGGAGACGGAGGAGAACAGCACGAAGGCGTCCAGTTCGTCGTCGGCGAAGAGTTCGTCGAGGACCCGCGCGCCGTCGGTCTTGCTCGACGAGACCGCCCGGAACTCGTCGAGCCCCATGTCGGCGATCGGGGTGTTCTGGCCGACGCCCGCCGCGTGGAAGACCGCGCGCACCGGTCCCTCTTCGGCGGCGACCTCCGCGACCAGGGCAGCCATGGCCTCCCGGTCCGTCACGTCGGCGGCCGCCAGCCGCACCCGCGCTCCCCGCCCCTCCAGCTCCTCACGCAGGCCGACGGCGCCCGGCGCCTCGGCGCCACGCCGCGAGACCAGAACGAGAGAACAGGGACCGTGGGCCGTCAGCCAGCGGGCGATGTGCGCACCGATCGAGCCGGTTCCCCCCGTGATGAGGACCGTACCGCGGGGGCGCCAGGCACGGCGCGGCTCCCGGGCGGCGGACGCCGGCACGAGTCGGCGCCGCAGAACTCCCCCGGCGCGGATGGCGATCTGGTCCTCCTCCTCGTCACCCGCGAGGACACCCGCGAGCCAGCCGGTGGAGCGGTCGTCGAGCCGTCCCGGAAGATCGATCAGCCCGCCCCAGCGCTCCGGATGTTCGAGACCGGCGACCAGACCGACACCCCAGCACGCCGCGGAGAGCGGGTCGGGAGCCTCGCCCTCGGTCGTGGCCACCGCGCCTCTCGTCAGGCACCACAGCCGGGCGCCGCTCCCGATGTCGCCGAGGGCCTGGACCAGTACGAGGAGGGCTTCCGGCTGGTCGGGCAGGCCGATGACGCCGGACAGCAGCGGTACGCCCTTGACCGCCGTGGCCAGCACCTCGGCGGTGGCCTGCCGGTCCGCCTCCCGCCCCAGCTCGACCGTCGTGACGTCCGCCAGCACCCGGGTCAGGGAGCGGAGCGCGTCCGAGTCGCCCCCGCCGTGCGGCAGCACGACCAGCCAGGAGCCCGGTACCTGGGCGGCCGGGGTCCGCTCCACAGGGTTCCAGACGACTCGGTAGCGCCAGGAGTCCATCGTCCGCCGACGCGCATTCTCCCGGTGCCACCGGGCGAGCGCCGGCATTGCGGGCTCCAGTTCTGCCGGGACGCCGAGGGTCTCGGCCAACGTGGAGAAGTCCTCCTTCTCGACGGCTGCCCAGAACGCCTGATCGCCGCTGGTGTCCCGGTCGCTCCCGGCCGTCCGAGCGGGCGCGAGCCAGTAGGCCTGGTGCTGGAAGGCATAGGTGGGAAGCCGGACGGGCCGGGCCTCGGGGACGACGGCCGTCCAGTCGACGGGGGCGCCATGGGTGTGGGCGTGGCCGAGCGCCTGGAGGACGGTGTGGGTTTCGGGCCGTCCCTTGCGGCAGGTGGGCGCGGTGGGGTGGGTGTCGGTGAGGGTGGGGGTGAGGGCGGCGTCGGGGCCGATCTCGACAAGGACATGGGTGCGCGGAATCGCCCCGACGGCCTTGGCGAAGTGCACGGCGTTGCGGGCGTGGTCGACCCAGTAGTCGGGAGTGTCGATGGAGTGGGGACTGTCGGCCGCTGGGTGCAGGGGGAGGGTGGGCGGGCGGAAGGTGAGCTGGTCGAGTGCGGCGCGGAACTCCTCCAGCATGGAGTCCATGAGGGGTGAGTGGAAGGCGTGGCTGACCTTGAGGCGGGCCACGCGGATGTCGCGCTGACGCCAGTGGTCGGCGAGCCGCCCGATGTGCTTCTCGTCGCCGGAGACGACGACGGCGTCGGGCCCGTTGACGGCGGCGACCACGACCTCGGGGGTACCGGCCAGAACCGTGGTGACCTCCGTCTCCGAGGCGTTGACGGCGAGCATGGCGCCACCCGGGGGAAGGCGTTGCATGAGGCGGCTGCGGGTGACCACCAGCCGCGCGGCGTCTTCAAGGGAGAGGACGCCCGCGGTGACGGCGGCGGCGATCTCACCGACGGAGTGGCCGGTGACGGCGCTGAACCGCACGCCCCAGGACTCCCAGAGGCGGGCGAGCGCGAGTTCGAAGGCGAACAGGGCAGGCTGAGCGTATTCGGTGCGGGCCAGCATCTGTTCGGCGTCGTCCGCGTCGGACCACATCACCTCGCGCAGGCCTCGCCCGAGGAGCGGATCGACGACCGAGCAGATCTCGTCGAGCGCTCGGGCGAAGGCGGGGAAGGCCCGGCTGAGTTCGCGTCCCATGCCGACGCGCTGGGCGCCCTGGCCGGTGAAGACGGCGGCCGGCGGCGTGTCGCCGGTGGCGGCGGCTGTGGCGGGTGGGGTGGCGGCCAGCTGGCGCAGGCCGGTGAGCAGTTGGGTGCGGTCGCCGACCAGTACGGCGCGGTGGCTGAACAGGGACCGGCTGGTCACCAGCGACCGGGCGATGCCGACGAGGCCGGTCTCGGGGTGCGTGGTGAGGAAATCGTGCAGTGCCGCGGCCTGCCCCGACAGGGCCTGGCCGGACCTGGCCGACAGCACCAGCGGCACCACACCCGCGGGAGCGTCCGCCACCGGC
>NZ_JBFAET010000264.1:0-9827 GCF_040642095.1 Streptomyces sp. NPDC020362 | reverse complement strand
CCGAGCTCCCCATGAAGCCCGAGCACCCGATGAAGCCCGAGCTTCCGATGAAGCCCGAGCACCCGATGAAGCCCGAGCTTCCGATGAAGCCCGAGCACCCGATGAAGCCCGAGCTTCCGATGAAGCCCGAGTACCCGGCGCATCCGATGAAGCCGATGAAGCCGATGAAGTCGCACCCGGAGTACGAGAAGGCGGAGCACCGGCGCGACGAGGGCTAGCCGTCCTCGCCGAACACCGCTGGTAGCGACAAGGAAGATGCTGGGCCTGGGAGTGTGGCCTTCGGCGGCGCTCCCGGGCCGGCCCAGAGCCGGGCCCGGACACCCGGGCCCGGCTCGCTTCGGAGGACTGTCGGGTCCACAGTGAGCCGCCGGGCGGACGGGCAGGCCCGAGTTCTTGTCCCTGTAACACCCGTCCCGACCCGTGTCGTGGGCCGGAGTTCCCCGGTGAACCGGCTCTTGCGAAGGTCCCGTTGGCGGCGGAGCACTGAGAGGGCACGTCGCCGGAGGTTCTCGACAGCGCCCGCTGATGAGCCGTCAGGACAGCGTTCCTGTGAAGTGGCAGCACGTGCCCCAGGCGGCGGCCGCGATGGTGCCCCGGGCGGTCGGCGCGCCGTGCGCCGGGTCGACCCCGGAGGCGGGGAGCATCACATCACGCGCGACCACCATGTGACCGCGCGCGGCGACATCGGCGGGCCCCGACGTCGGGCGCGTGAACGGGCGGTGAAGAAATCGCCACGGATAATTCTTGACCATCTCTTGGTGATTCAACCAGCTTTCAGGGCTGCATGTTTGCCATCCGGTTGCCTCGTGTTTGCGTAAGTCCTGTGGAGATCGCACGTCGACGGGGCGGCGTCGCTCCAGTCGGGGATTGATCTGCTCGCGACAAGTCGGCACGCTCCTGAGCGCGGACAGAACGCTGCCGCTTGAACGTAAATCCCCCCACACTTCGAGGAGACCCCTCTTGACGGCGCATTACAAACGCATAGGCAAGGCCAGGACCGTCACCGCGGTCGCGGCCGTCGCAACGGTCGTCGGTACCGCCCTGTACGTGTCCCCTGCCGCCCAGGCGAAGCCGCCTGCGGAAGGGACGGTCTACGGCCTGAACGCCGAGGGGGCCGTGGCCGGCAGCTACGTCGTCCTCCTGGACCAGAAGACTTCCCAGGCCGAGAAGAAGGACCTGGCCACGGAGTACGGCGGCAAGCTCAGCCGCACCTACGGCTCGGCGGTCAACGGTTTCTCCGCCGGCGGACTCACCGAGACGGAGGCCAAGCGCCTGGCTGCCGACCCCGCGGTGGCCAAGGTGGTGCAGAACAAGAAGTTCCACATCGACGCCACGCAGGACAACCCGCCGTCCTGGGGCCTGGACCGCATCGACCAGGCGGACACCGCGGGCGACGGCAAGTACACCTACCCGGACAAGGCCGGGGAGGGCGTGACCGCGTACGTCATCGACACCGGCGTACGCATCAGCCACAAGGACTTCGCAGGCCGCGCCAGTTCCGGGTTCGATGCCGTAGACAACGACAACACGGCCGACGACGGCAACGGTCACGGCACCCACGTCGCCGGAACCATCGCCGGCACTGCCCACGGTGTGGCCAAGAAGGCCAAGATCGTCGCGGTCAGGGTGCTCGACAACAACGGCTCCGGAACCACCGAGCAGGTCGTCGCAGGCATCGACTGGGTGACCAAGAACCATCACGGGCCGTCGGTGGCCAACATGAGCCTCGGCGGTGGCGCCGACCCCGCGCTGGACGAGGCGGTCAGCAAGGCCATCGCGTCGGGCGTCACGTTCGCGGTCGCCGCCGGCAACGAGTCGGCGGACGCAGGGCAGTCGTCGCCGGCCCGGGTCCCCGAGGCCATCACGGTCGCATCCAGCACCAAGGGCGACGCCCAGTCGGACTTCTCCAACTTCGGTTCGGTGGTGGACCTGTACGCGCCGGGTTCGGACATCACCTCCGACTGGAACGGCAGCGACGACGGGACCAAGACGATCTCGGGCACCTCCATGGCCACGCCCCACGTCACCGGAGCCGCGGCCGTCTATCTGGCCGGACACCCGGACGCCACTCCTGCCCAGGTCGCCTCCGCGCTGACCCGCGCGGCAACCAGTGGCAAGATCACCAACCCGAGCAGCGGAACGCCCAACAAGCTGCTGAAGGTGACGGAGTAGGTAATCCTCCCCACACTCGTGCGCAGCACGAGAACACCGTGGCCCGGCGGTGCCGTCAGCGCGTGCAGCTGCGGCGCCGCCGGGCCGCCTCGTTCCTTCTCCGTTGAGGCCCGCTGTGACGGACGGCGGTCTCGGCAGGAGCTTCATCGAGGGATGCCCGGGCCTCCCGCAGCGCATGGGCCCCGTCGGCTGCGGGCAGGGCCGGGCAACTCCATGAGCAGGGCCATGACGGGGAGAGCGCCGGCGCGCGGGTCCTAGGCCGCCTTCGTGGGCTCGGCCGGGATGCAAAGCCATGCAAGGCCCGCGGCGGTCAGGTAGGCGAGTGCGCCGATGGCCATGCTGGTGCGCAGTCCGACGCTGTAGCTGCCTGCCGTGGCGAGCAGACTGCCGCCGAGCGCCACGCCGATGGCGCTGCCGAGCTGGCGGGTGGTGTTGAACAGCGCGGAGGCGGTTCCCGAGTACTGCGGGGGTGCGGAGGCCATCATGGTGGCCGTCGAGCCGGTGAGAGCGAAGGACGTGCCGAAACCCGCGGCCATCATCGGAGCCACCAGCAGCGCGTAGGCGGGATCGGGCCCCGCGGCGGCCCAGGCTGCGAGGCCCAGGGCGGCCAGGAGCATGCCGGAGATCACCAGCGGACGATGGCCGGTGCGGCGGCTCAGCCGCCCGGACAGGACGGAGGCGAACGTGGTCATCGCCACCGCCGGGAACAGAGCCACTCCTGTGCGGAGAGCGCTGAAACCGCGTTGGTGCTGGAATTCGAGGCTGGCGGTGAAGACCATGCCGTAGAAGCCGAGGTTGAACAGCATGCCGATGGCGGCCCCGCCGCTCATCGCACGCGAACGCAACAGGCTCAGCGGCAGGGCGGGAGTCCGGGCCAGCCGCTCGCGCAGGGCGAACGCCGCGACGGCCAGTGCGGCCAGGCCCGCTCCGGCGAGGACGGCCGGGTCGGACCAGCCCCGCCGCCCGGCCTCGTTGAGCGCGGCCGTCAGCAGTGCCACCGCCGCCACTACCGCGCACTGTGCCGGCCAGTCCAGGGACCGCTCGGTGTGCCTGGGCGAGCGTGCCACGTGCCGCAGCGTCAGCACCAGGCACGCGGCGCCGACGGGCAGGTTGATGAGGAACACCCACCGCCAGCCCACCGTCGAGACCAGCAGCCCGCCCAGGAGTGGTCCGGCAGAGGCGGCGATGCCCGCCATCGAACCCCACAGCCCGAAGGCCCGCGACCGTGCTGCGGGCGCCGGGTAGGCCTGCTGGAGCAGGGCCAGCGAACCCGGGACGATCAGCGCCGCGCCGAGTCCCTCCACCAGCCGGGCCGCCACCAGGAAGAGGGCGGTCGGCGCGAGCGCGCACGCGGCCGAGGAGACCGTGAACACCGCCACGCCCGAGCAGAAGACCCGCCGGTTCCCCAGCCGGTCGCCCAATGCGCCGGCGGTCAGCAGGAACCCGGCGAAGACCAGGGTGTAGCCGTCGGTGATCCACTGGATGCCGGTGAGCGAGGCCCGGAGCTCTCGGCCGATGACCGGCACGGCGACATTGATGACGGTCACATCGAGGATCACCATGAAATACCCGGCGCACACCGCCAGCAGCGGTGCGAAGCGCGGCTGATCGGACCCAGGGCCCGAGACGGGCGAGGGCGGGGTCTCGCCGGCACCGCCCGACTCTGCGAACGCCACGTCCCGCACTCCGTCCCGTCCGCGGGATTCCTGTATAAAACGCCACAATAAGGGACGTGCGGGTGGCGGGGTGGGAACCGGGCTGACAGCCGTTCCTCCCGGACCGGGTTCATATCACCTGGCAGAAGTGGATCGAGGGCACCTTGGTGCGGCACGTCACCGACCGGGACGATCTCGGCCCGGGGCGAGCGGAGAGCACCGGCCGACGCCGCACTGCCGCTTCTTGTCGACGTCCTGGCTGGTCCGTCCGGGCCTTGCCGGCCTGGGAGGCGCTGCCGACGCCGGCATTGCGCTGCTTCGAGTGCAAGTGGACAGCACTGGACAGCTACCGCCCTTGTCCGGCCTGGAAAGTGGACACCACCCGCGGGGAGCCTGTGCTCCATGAGCCCTGCATGCGTGCACACGGAGCAGGCGGCCTCCCGAGCTCCCCGGCCGGGCTCGCCGCCGGCACCCGCAGGGCAACCGCTGCGCTGACGGCGGCCGGCAGTCACTCGGTGGAGCTCTGCCCCAGCCGCGGATGCCGAACCGGACGCGTGGGCACGCAGTCGCATGCAGCTGCCACCGCGTGACCGCCGGCCGTCCCCCACGTCAACACCGACGTCAAGGAGAAGTCTCATGGAACGACTGCTGTTTCCCGGTGACGCCCAGTTCTGGTACGAGACCCTGCGCTCGTTCGGTCATATCGCCTACGGCGGAGCCGACTTCGGCGAGGTGGTCGCCACCAGCCGGCGTATCACCGAGGGTGACTACGGCAGTTGGCACGACGCGTGGCTGGCCACGGCCGACCGGTTGGCCGAGGACGCCGCATGGGCCCTGGACGCGGGCCACCCGGTGAGCGCCCGGGACGGCTTCCTGCGGGCCTCGAACTACTACCGGTCGGCCGAGTTCTTCCTGCACGGCCACCCCTGCGACCCCCGGCACGAGCACGCCTACGAGCGTTCCGTGGCCTGCTTCCGGTCGGCGGCAGCCCTCTTCAGCCCCCGGATAGAGCCGGTCCAGATCCCGTACGAGGGCACCACACTGCCCGGCTACCTCTACCGGGCCGACACCTCGGGGGACCCCCGCCCCACCGTGGTCATGCACAACGGCTTCGACGGCACCGCGGAGGAGATGCACTTCTTCGGGGCGATGGCCGGCGTCGAGCGCGGCTACACCGTGCTCGCCTTCGACGGTCCCGGCCAGCCGGGACCGCTGCACCGCGAAGGTCTGGTCTTCCGCCCCGACTGGGAGAACGTGGTGGGTCCGGTGCTGGACTTCGCCATGAAGCGGCCCGAGGTCGACAGCCGGAGGGTCGCTCTGCTCGGCAACAGCATGGGCGGCCTCCTCGCCCCCAGGGCGGCGGCCTTCGACCACCGTCTGGCGGCGGTGGTCGCCCTCGACGGCGTCTACGACCTGGGTCCGGCCGTCACCAACCTGCTGCCCGGTGAGCGCAGCGAGACGGAACGTCGCCTGCGCGCCGACTCCGACCCGGAACTCGACGCCCTGCTCGACCGGATGACCACCGAGAACCCCGTGCTGCGCTGGGCGATCCACCACGGCATGTACGTCATGGGCGCGGCCACCCCCCGGGCGTTCGGCGCCGCCTACCTCGACTACCACCTCCGTGACGGCATCGCGTCGCAGATCCGGTGCCCCGCCCTGATCTGCGAGGCGGCCGAGGACCTGTTCTTCGCCGGCCAGGCCAGGCAACTCTATGACGACCTGACCTGCCCCAAGACCTTCCTGGAGTTCACGGCGGAGGAGGGTGCCGACGCCCACTGCCAGGCCGGCGCTCAGCGACTGGCCCTGGCCCGGATCTACGACTGGCTGGACGACAGGCTCGAAGTCGTGCCGGACACCGCGCGCGTCCTGGCCGACTGAGACGGAGACCGGGACGGACAAGCGAAGGGCGGCACTTCTCAGGGAATGCCGCCCTTTCGTTCTGCATGGTCGGGACTCTCGGCGCACGTGCCCCGTCATCGTGGTCGACCTGCGCATACCGGCGACCATGTGCTCCAGGCAACCCGCATCGCTGATGGTGACCACGATCTCCGCGTAAGGAAGCTCGGCCAAGGAGTGGTCCTCGGACAGTTCCCACACGTCGTAGTCCTCCAGATCGGCGGAGCCGTCCGGTTCCTGCGGATCCCAGGACAGGTCCGGGTTCTTCAGCGCTGCGACCTCGCATAGGAGCGGGGCGATCCGGTACGGGCCCCTTCTCTCGGAAGCGGTGGTCATGCCTGATCACCAGTCAGCCCGGATGCGGGATGTCCCCTCTGACACCGCTTCCGACCCCGGACGCGCGCCCACGCAACCCGTGCCTGCCGGCGGACGCTCTTACCGGCTGGGCCGGCGCTGGGCAGGCCTCACCCGGAGGCAGGCGGGCCGACGCCCCCGGGTTGGTGCGCAGGAAGTCCTCACGGCCGTTGTCAGTGCGTGTACCTATAGTCGATGAGCGTCGGGGAAGGCGCCCAAAAGGGGTGGAAATGGCGGGGGTTCGCGGGGAGCTGGTCCGTCCGTTGGTCGAAACGGTACGGGCACATGCGGCACGGGCGGGGGAGAGGACCGCTTTCCGGGATGTGCGCCGGGGCGTGACCTGGACGGAATTGGACGACCGTACGGCGCGGATCGCCGGGCATCTTGCGCGGCTGGGTGTGCGCCGTGGCGACCGGGTGGCGTTCTGGCTGCCCAACCGCGTGGAGACGGTGGAGAGTTGCCTGGCAGCAGTGCGCGCGGGTGCGGTCGGGGTGCCGCTCGATGCGGGCGCGACCGATGCCGAGGTGGCCCATGTCCTGCGCGACGGCGGGGCGGCGGCGGTCGTGATCGAGGCCTCGCTGCTGGAGCGGGCGGCACGCGTCGTGGCCGGGCAGCCGACGCTGCGCCTGGTGGTCGTGGGTGCCGAGACGCTTCCGGCCGGTGTGCCCGAGGGCACGGTGTCGTACGAGGAACTCGCCCGGACCGATCCCGGCAGTCCACCGCGCGACGATCTCGGCCTCGACGAACCGGCCTGGATCCTCTACACCTCCGGGACCACCGGCGAGCGAAAGGGCGTGGTGGCGAGCCAGGGGGCCCTGCTGTGGTCCACAGCCGCCGCCTACGCGCCGCTCTTCGGCCTGTCCGAGGAGGACCGGCTGCTGTGGCCGCTGCCGATGCACCACGCCTACGCCTATTCGCTGTGCATCCTCGGGGTGGTTGCCACGGGCGCGAGCGCCTACCTCCTGGACAGGGGGGTGGACATCGCGCAGGCCCTGCAACGGCAGCCGCTGCAGGGACCGTTCACGGTGCTTGCCGGAGTCCCGGCCACCTACCACCTCCTGGTCCGTGCGCTGCGAGAGGTCCCGCGTCCGCCGGGCGGGCTCCGGCTGTGCGTCACCGCCGGATCGCCCTGCCCCGGGGAACTGCGCCTCGATGTCGAGGAGTTGCTGGGTGCGCCACTGCTGGACGGCTACGGTGCCACCGAGACCTGCGGCAAGATCGCGGTCGACCGGCTCGATGTGCCGACCGCGGAACGTGTGCCGCAGCCCGTGCCCGGAGTCGAGGTCCGGGTGGCCGACCCGGTGTCGGGAGACGGCGCCGCGGACGGTGACGAGGGCGAGATCTGGGTTCGCGGCCCCAGTCTGATGATCGGATACCACAACCGCCCCGAGAGTACGGACCGGGCCCTTCGGGACGGCTGGTACCGCACGGGTGACCTCGGACGCCGTGAGCCGGGTGGTGGGCTGTGCGTCACCGGCCGGGTGAGCGACCTGATCATCCGTGGCGGGCAGAACGTCAACCCGGTCGAGGTGGAGCAGCTGCTGCTGTCCTGTCCCGGCGTCGCGGACGCGGCGGTGGTGGGACGGCCGCACGACATCCTCGGGGAGGTTCCGGTGGCGTTCGTCGTCCCCGGGCCGGACGGGGTCGACCCGGCGCGGCTGCGGACCAGATGCCGGCAGCGGCTGTCCGCCTTCAAGGTGCCGGACGAGATCCTGTTGGGTGCCTCGGTTCCCCGTACCTCCTCCGGCAAGATCCAACGGGCGGTTCTCGCCGGGCAGTTGGCCGAGGCCCTCGTCACCGGACGGAGGGACGCCGCCGCAGGACTGCGGGCCCGGCTCCTGGCGCTGCCCGCTCCGGAGCAGCGCCACGCCCTGCTGAGCCTCGTCCTCGACGCCACGGCCGAGGCGTGCGGCGGGGAGGGCACCGACCCCGAGCCGGGCCAGGCCTTCACCGAGCTGGGGCTCGGCTCCCTGCACGGCGTGCTGCTGCGCGACCGGCTCGGGACGCTGACCGGCCTGGAGCTGCCCGCGACCCTCGTGTTCGACCGTCCGACGCCGGACGCGGTGGCCGAGTTCCTGTACGACGCGCTGCTCGGCGCCCCGTCCCCGCCGGCCCACGGAGCCCGGCCCGGCACCCGCGACGGCACACCGCCGCCCGACGAACCGGTGGCCATCGTGGCCATGGCCTGCCGATACCCGGGACTCGTGGACGACGTCTCCTCGCCGGAGGAGCTGTGGCGGCTGATCGCGGACGGCACGGACGCCACCTCCGCCTTCCCCGCCGACCGGGGCTGGGATCTGACGGGACTGTTCGACTCCGACCCGGACCGGCCGGGCACCTCGGTCACCCGCCGCGGCGGCTTCCTGCGCCGCGCCGCCGACTTCGACGCCGACTTCTTCGGCATGTCCCCGCGGGAGGCACAGGCCACCGACCCGCAGCAGCGGCTGCTGCTGGAGACTGCCTGGGAGGTCGTGGAACGGGCGGGGATCGCCCCCGGCACCCTGCGCGGCAGTGACACGGGAGTCTTCGTCGGCATCATGCACGGCGACTACGCGGGCCGCCTGCTGCACCGCGGAGGCCACCCGTACGAGGCCCACCTCGCGCTCGGCTCCGCGGGCAGCGTGGCATCCGGGCGCATCGCCTACACCCTGGGCCTGGAGGGACCGGCGGTGACGGTGGACACGGCCTGCTCCTCTTCGCTGGTGGCGCTTGACTGGGCGGCGCGGGCACTGCGCTCCGGCCAGTGCTCACTGGCCATGGCCGGCGGGGTGACCGTCATGGCCGGCCCGGTGCCGTTCGTCGCGTTCAGCAGGCTGCGGGGCCTGGCGCCCGACGGGCGGTGCAAGCCGTTCTCGGCCGCGGCCGACGGCACCGCCTGGGGCGAGGGAGCCGGCCTCGTCCTGCTGGAGCGGCTCGCCGACGCCCGGCGTCACGGCCATCCGGTGCTGGCCGTGCTCCGCGGCTCCGCGGTCAACGGCGACGGCGCGTCCAACGGCCTGACCGCGCCGAGCGGCCCCGCGCAGGAGCGGGTCATCGGCGACGCCCTGGCCTCCGCCGGGCTCGCCCCGGCCGACATCGACGCCGTCGAGGCCCACGGCACCGGCACCCCGCTGGGCGATCCCATCGAGGCCCGGGCGCTCCTGGCCACGTACGGCCACGACCGCCCCGCCGACCGGCCGCTGTGGCTGGGATCGCTGAAGTCCAACATCGGCCACACCCAGGCAGCGGCCGGCATCGCCGGCGTCATCTAGACCGTACTGGCGATGCGGCACGGACTGCTCCCGCGCACCCTGCACGCCGATGAGCCGTCAGCGGGCGTGGACTGGTCCTCGGGCACCGTACGGCTGCTCACCCGGGAGCAGCCGTGGCGCCCCGCACCCGGAAGCCCCCGCCGCGCCGCCGTGTCCGCCTTCGGCATCGGGGGAACCAACGCCCACGTGATCCTCGAAGAAGCGGTCCCCGTGCAGGAGGAACCCGACCACGGGACCTCCCACGGCGCTCCCGAGCCGCCGCTGCTGCTGTCCGGCGGGAGCCCCGAGGCACTGCGGGCCCAGGCACGGCGCCTGGCGGGGTTCCTGCGTGAACGGCCCGAACTTCCCCTCCAGGACGTGGCGTTCTCGCTGGCGACCTCCCGCGCGGCGCTCCGCCACCGTATGAACACCATGATCTCGCCGGTGTCGACCACCTCGCTGGTCGCCGTCAGCTGTTCGTGCTCCACGTAGCAGACGGTCTTGAACACCGCGAAGA